>JACQFP010000026.1 GCA_016200005.1 Verrucomicrobiota bacterium
ACACGCCGCGCCGTGCGCACGACCTGGCAAGGGATCAACAGGATCGCCTGGAGAAAGCGCCGGAACTCCATCCGCACCAGTTCCAGTCCCCGTTGGCGGTTGGGCGTCAGCAGCCCATACCAACTCTTGAGATTCCAGGCCCGCGCCGCCATCACCATGGAAGCCCAGTTGCTCAACAGATCGTTGACGGGCATGCGCATCGCGTTGACGCCGTTCTTCAACTGCTCGATCACGTTCTCCTGATCACACCGGCCATTGGCCAGGCCCACGATCTTCTGGGCTTTGTCCTGCCGGCTGGTGAGGTAGAAAAAATACCGAATCTCATCCAGCAGCGCCTGCTCTCCTGTCTGCACGCTGAGGTTCTTGCGCACGATCACCAGCCGATACTGCTTCCCGCACTTGAGCGGCTGATAATCCATTTGGGCGATGTCCTCGCCCACCAGTTTCTGATTCCTGAACTCCTTCTCGATCACGATCTGTTCCCTGTAACGAAAGACTTTCTGCCGTGGCTCGGTCAGGATTTCATATTTGGGCAAGCGTTCCAACCGCTGCCAGGCGCTCTGGGGCAGTTGTTCGGCCAGTTGCACCACCTTGGGATGAGCGTCCATGCCCAGAATGAAATAGCAGCCCGCGGCATCCCACCGATCCAGATGGGCGGTGTGCGTAAAGTCCGTGTCGCCCCGGATCGTCACCGTACCGGCGACCTGCCCGACCAGCTTCACCGCCCGATCAATCCATTCCACGCTGCCGCTGTGACTGGCCCAATTGCCGGGCCGGTTTTGCAGGTAGAGCACTTCCTTGGTATTGGCCAGGCTCACGATCAGCGGCGCGTAACCCCAGATGCCTTTATACGACAGGCCGATGCCTTCCTTGCATTTACCCAGCGTTGCGGCAATCGTTCCGTCCACGTCGAGGAAGGCTTCCTCCAAAAATCCTTTGGGCTGGACTTTCCACACGGCCAGCCGCGCGCGATTGAAACATTCCCGCAGTGCCAGAATATCCGCTTCCTCAAAGCGCCGGGTGAAATCCCCGGCGGTGGTCGGATCGGGAATCCGTTGGGCGTCCAGGCCGTTGAGAAACTTTTCATCCTGCCGCCGCCGTTCAATGTCTTCCAGGCGCACGCCGCCGGCCAGGATGTTGTAGGCGATGTTCAACACGTGATCGCTCTCATGATAGGGCAGATGCACTTTGAGCAACTTCAGGTTTCGATTGATATCCTCGATCAAGCCCAGCCGCTGCACCAGCAGATGCATGGCCCCAATGCCACCGCAACTGACGGCGTTGACCCGGTCGGCCATCTCGTAGCGAAGGTTGCTGGCCGTGAGCATTGGCCGAGGTTGGTCCTTCCACTGCCTGGCCGCCAGTCAGCGGGCGATTCTATGCTTGCGATTGCCGAGAATCTTGCGGTAGCGTCTCTTCACTCGAAATGACCTTTCGTGGGTGGTTGGTGTTCTTGAACAAACGCATTCCACCCAATGTTCACGGCCATTTCGAGCTTTTTTTTGCAGACGGCGAAAAATCACACTTGTTGAGGGGCTAGCCGTCCGTCGGAGAATCGCGCGCGTGCATGTCCGCCGAGGTGAGGAAAACGCTTCCCTGCAGGCGGAGCATCGCATCCTTGACCCTGGTTGCGGTGGGGCGTGGAATGAACTCCGCTTCAGCTTGATCGGGCAAGACAGTCATCGAACACCAAACAGCGAACCCCCTGAAAGCGGACTAAAGTCGCGCTTCTTTGCGCCTGCCGCTTGCGCTTCCCGGAGCCACTGCATTGTGACAGTTAAATCAGGATTGTAACCGGCGCCGAACACGGTTAAACACTGTCGCCATGCAGGCCAAGCGTCACAGGTTTCTCTTTTCCTCCATCATCCTTCTGTCCGCCTTCCTTGTCGGTTGCGGCGAGAAAGAATCTTCGGGGAAGCAATCCTCCTCAAGCAATGCGCCGCAAAAGGCTCACGGCAAAGTCGTCATCGCCCTGTTGCCGAAGTTGATCAACATCGATTACTTCGACGCCTGCAAACGCGGCGCGACCAAGGTGGCGGACGAACTGGGGGTCACGCTGATCTACGATGGTCCGACCGAGCCGAGCGGTTCGGAGCAAAATAAATTCATCGACACCTGGATTCGCCAGGGCGTGAACGCCATCTGCATCGCGCCGAACCAGCCGAAGACCATCCGCCGCTTCGTCGAAAAGGCCCAGGCGCAAGGCATCAAGGTGTTGACGTGGGACAGCGACGCCCCGGAAAGCGGGCGCGACTTGTTCGTCAATCAGGTGGACGAGAAGGTACTGGGCGAAAGGCTTGTGGACGATCTGGCACAGCAGATGGGTGAGGAAGGCGAGTGGGCCATCGCGATTGCCAGCCTCGATGCCGCCAATCTGAACACGTGGCGTCGCTACGCCGAAGCGCGCGCGAAGGAAAAATATCCAAAGCTGAAGCTCGTTGCCACCGAAGTCACAAAAGAGGACGAGAATTTTGCCCGACAAAAGATCGAGACACTCCTGAACGCCTATCCGAATCTGAAAGGGATCATTGCGTTCGATTCCAATTCCGTCCCCGGCGCGTCCGAGGCTGTGAAGCGTGCGGGCAAGATCGGCAAGGTCGCCATCACCGGCAATTCCACCCCCGGCAAGATGCGCCCTTACATCAAAGATGGCGTATTGCAGTCGTTCTATTTGTGGGACCCGCGCGAGCTGGGCGCCCTGACCGTGCGACTGGCCAAGGCGCTCGTTGACGGGCAGAAGCTGACCGACGGCATGGACGTTCCCGGTCATGGCAAGATCAGCTTGAGCAAACAGGACGCAAAGACGGTGATCATGGCTGACCCAATCCGGTTCACGAAGGAGAACATCGACAAGTATGATTTCGGGATTTGAGCCGCGCGGATGCGCGTAATCGAAATCACGCAAAACCCACCCACGTCCTGTGCAACGAATTGACTCACAAACAGTCGCTCATTCCAACCGAGCGTTGGAAAAACATCATCGACAAGACTTCAATGCGCTTGGCGAAATGCTGGCCCGGCGCGGCATCGACATAAAAACAATCACTACCGAATCGGCTCGATTCAAAGTTGCCTTGCCTTCGTGGGGATTCTCTCAAGGTGGAACGCGATTCGGTCGCTTTCCGATCTCCGGCGAGCCACGCAACGTCGCCGAAAAAATGTTCGATGCCGCGGTCGTGAACGACCTCACCGGCGTCACACCGCGCATTTCAATTCACGTGCCGTGGGACAAACCGATTAATGCGACAAGCCTCAAAAGCCTGGCAAAACAACTTCGTCTCGGCTTCGACGCAATCAATTCCAACACCTTTCAAGATCAGCCCGACCAAAAATATTCGTACAAATTCGGTTCGCTGTCACACACCGAGCGTACCGTGCGCCGTCAAGCTATCGAGCATCATCTCGAATGCATCGAGATTGGCCGCGCGTTGGGATCGAAGGCATTGACCGTTTGGCTGGCTGATGGCGGCAGCTTTCCAGGACAACAACATCTCCGCCGCGCGCTAGATCGGGTCATCGATTCGCTCGGAGAGATTTACTCGGCGTTGCCGAGAGACTGGCGGCTGTTCACTGAACACAAGCCGTTTGAACCCGCCTTCTATTCAACGGTTGTTCAGGATTGGGGCACGTCGCTGATGATCGCGCAAGCGCTCGGCCCGCAGGCGGCGTGTCTCGTGGACCTCGGCCATCATCTGCCGAACTGCAATGTCGAACAGGTCGTGGCGCGGTTGATTGCGGCGAACCGTCTCGGAGGATTTCATTTCAACGATTCCAAGTTCGCCGATGATGACCTGTCCGCCGCATCGATCAAACCCTATCAACTCTTTCTGATCTTCAACGAACTGGTTGATGCCGCCCGTGATCCACAGGTGAAGAAACTGCGTCCGCGTTTTCAACCTGCCTACATGATCGACCAATCTCACAACCTCAAAGACCCGATCGAAGACCTCGTCCTTTCAGCGATCGAGATTCATCGCGCCTTTACCAAGGCGCTGCTGGTAGATCGCGTGGCGTTGGCAAGGTATCAAGAGGCGAATGATGTCGTGATGGCCGAGCGAACGCTCAAGGTCGCGTATGAGACGGATGTGTCACCGATTCTCGCCGAGGTTCGTCGCCGGTGCGGTGCGGCGATTGATCCGCTCAACGTTTATCGACGCTCCGGTTATCGCCGTCAGAAAGCGAGCGAACGCAGCTAAGAGCGAGTACGAAAAAGCTCAATGGCTGTAGCCGACGACGTGAGGAGGCGGAGTTCCTCGCGAGAAATTCAAAACGGTCCGCCTCCTCACGTCGGCGGCTACAATTCCCGTACATGTTCCAAGCATCAAATTCCCACTGGCCTGATTAGTGGTCGGCTGAGACCGTCATTCCCTCATCAACACCTTCGTCGCGGTCACGTGCTTCATCAGTTCCTTCTTGCGCAGGAAATAAGTCGGGTTCGCTTTGCTCTTGCTGTAGAGTTTTTCGGCCTGATCATCCCAATGCCCGCTCTCCTTGTGATCACTGGCACCCAGCGGCACAATGGTGTATGACTCCGGCGGATCGGTCATGATGACAATCTGCGTCGAGGTCTGACCGCCACGACCCACCATTTCCTTGCCGACCTTGACATATCCAGTCGCTTTGGTCGTGGACATGCCGGCTTCGGCGACCGATCCTCCGCTCGTCGGCCAGGCGCGATCTCCACCTTCGCGACCGACGCGGAAATATGTTCCATACGGAACGTGAAGTGAGTTGAAATTGCTCTTCAGCCATGCCGCCCCTTTGTTCAACCCCTCGATCAACTGTTCATCCGTCACGTCGGACGGCAGATTATACTTTACGGCCAATTCGCCGCCCAATCCCTTTTTGAACGCATAATACGCCAGCGCCCCTTCGGAATCCGCTTGGCTGCGGCGGTTCCACTTCTCGATCAACCCATACACTTCCGTCGCGTCGGGTTTCTTGTCGGTCGCCTTCGCCCACGCTTCCTTCAAGCGCGCCTGCCACTGCTCCGCGTGATACACTTGGGGATTGAAGGCGATGTCCAACGCCTTCTCCACCGTCACGTCGTGCGCCGCGTCGAGCAACTCGGTCATCATCTCGGCGCGTTGATGACGCGGCATGTCGCGCGTGGCGTTGTAAATGTACGGAAACTTGGAAAAACTTTCTGGCGTCAAAGGACTGTCCTTCATCATTCCGAATGGCGTCACGTTGTTGTTGTGCATGTAGCCTTGCGGTGGATTCTTGATTTGCACCAAGTCTGAGAACGGATGAATCCCGCGCCATTCGTTGGCCGACGTGTTGCCGGGAATCGGCTTGCGCGGATCGGTGCCGGGCGCGCGAATCGGCACGCGGCCATTACGCACGTAATAAATATCGCCCTGCACCGTGGCGACCATCAGGTTCTGCGCCATCAACTGCAAGTGGCCGAGCGCCCGTTTCATTTTCTCCAGGTTGCGCGCCATCATCGTCTCGTAAGTCTGATCCGTCAGACCAATCTGGTCCATGTACGGAATCGCCATCGCGTAAGCCTTGCCGTTCTTGTGCGCCACAATCGGCCCATGATGACTGTATTCAATTTCCACTTCCTTCCAATCCAACTTCTCCTTTGTCTTCACGCCGATTTTCTCCTTGCGCACCGTCATGTCGCGCCACTTGCCGTCGTAACGATACTGCCGCGGATTGTCCGGATTCAATTCCTCTTCAAAAATGTCCGATGTGTCGGGGCCACCCGTGGTCATCGCCAGCGAACAATAACGGCTATGGGCAATGCTCGGCAGCGGCGAACCGAGAACCGAAATGCCCGACGCGTTGTAATCGCCCGCGTAAATCCGCACCTGATAAAAACGAAATTCCCCATACCAGCTCAAATGGGGATCCAGCACGGCAATCGGTACCTTCATCGCGGTGCGACTCGGCGCGAGCAGAATTTCATTCGAGCCGCGATACCCCATGTCATCCGGTTGAATGCCCGCCCGCAACAGATCGCCACCCGCTTCGCCCAGCGGCCAGCCCCAGATGATGTGACGCCCCAGCGCCACCACGTCCGTCGGATGAATCTCCTGCGCCCACGCTGGCACCTGTTCCGGATGCTCCTTCATGAAGCGCTTCACACCGTCGATGTAAGCCTCGAGCACCGCTCGCATCTTCGGACTGATCTCGCTGTATTTCTCCCGGCTGATCGCATCGTGCCGCCACATCCGTTGAATCAAATCATCCCGGTAAAAACTCGGCCCGAAGACCTCCGACATAGTGCCGGTCGCGCGCCGATAATTCTTCAACAACTCCTCCAACCGGTCTTCCGCTTGAGCGTAACCGATGGCATACGCCGCCGTCGCCAGATCAGCGGCGAACACGTGCGGCACGCCGAATTCATCCCGGTAAATGGTGGCCTCATGCTTCGCTGTGGCCAGTGCTCGATCCGGAGAGGTTATCGGCAGGACGAACGATAACGCGAGTGCGATCAGCAAGGTTTTTTTCATTTGAGATATTCTATTACCCTGCAGCGATTCGTCATCCATCATGCATCATGCAATGATGTGGCGATACTGCGGTTCAAGCTTGTAACGTTTCAACGTGCCAACCAGTTACAGATTAGACGCTTCAACGAGCCGCCCGACGTTTTGCCAAAGCCATGGGCAAGCGCCCTCGCTGCGAACAGAAGCAAGCGACCAGTGTTGGTCAAAGAAGTCGGGTTCGGCCACAACCGGACATTGATCCGTTTTTGATCTGCCGTCTGGGAACCAATTGGCGGCCTGGACATCGTACGTCGGGTAGAGTCCACTCCGGCCTTCGACCGCTAACGGCATGAGGAAGGAGAGTTTTGCTCAGGAAACAGAATTGTGAAACGAAATCCGGAACCAAGCAACGATGGCCACCAACTTTGACACGTTCAACAAACACAAAAAGGAAAAGCGTATATGAAAGAGAAATTCAATTGCTCACGAAAGCTGATCTTCGCCGGGTTGTTGGCGCTCGCTGCCCTGCCAACAAAATCGCAGGCCGTCATCAGCACCAACCAGGGCTACGTCCAGGTGGACCTGGTTTCCGACTCCGATACCAATGCGGCTCAGCTCGACCCGCAATTGCTGAACCCGTGGGGGATTGTCGCGGGGCCGGGCGCGGTATGGATCAACGACAATCACTCCAGCCAAATCGCCACTTACGGCCCCTTGGGCAAGCCATTGAAATACAAGGTCCATGTTCCCGCGCCCGGCGGTGGAGATGGCGCGCCAACGGGACTGGTGTTTAATGACACCGCGCAGTTCGTGATCACGAATGGCATGCAGCAAAGTCCAGCCACCTTCCTCCTCGCCACGGAGGACGGCACCATTGCCGCCTGGAATAATTCCGTGACCGGCACCAACGCCATGATTGTCGTGGACAATTCTGGATCGGGGGCCGTTTACAAAGGCTTGGCCATCGTGCGGGATGCCGACGGCGCACCCCAAGTTTACGCTGCGGATTTCCACAATGGCAAGGTCGATGTCTATGACGGCCAGTTCCATTTCGTGAAGTCCTTTACGGATCCGGACGTGCCGCTGCTGTTCGCGCCGTTCAATGTGCGCAACATTCGCGGCCGGGTGTTTGTGACCTTCGCCAAGCAACTCCTGCCGGACAAGGAAGATGACCAGGCAGGGTTGGGAAATGGGTTTGTGGATATTTTCGACACCGACGGCACCTTGCTCCGTCGCTTTGCCTCCCAAGGCACGCTCAATTCGCCTTGGGGCATGGCCATCGCCCCACGGAATTTCGGTCACTTTAGCCACGCCCTTCTCGTCGGCAATTTTGGCGATGGCCGGATCAATGCCTACGATCTGCTCACCGGCAAATTCCTCGGCCAGCTCAAGGATGCCAACGGCGATGTCATCGAAATTGAAGGGCTATGGGGACTGACCTTCGACCGCGACGAACAATTCGAACGCGAGTCCAGTTACATCGCACAACGCCTCTACTTTACGGCCGGCACAAACGATGAAGCCGACGGACTCTTCGGATTCATCCGCCCGATCAGCCCATTCCTCCCAGCCGCACGCTGAGCAGTTGCCCCTGCTCAACCACGGTGGAGCCGGCCCGGTGGCCGGTTCCACCGCTTCGCATCAACGCCACACAAATTCGCTCTCCTCCACTGAGGAAAGCGTCAGGGTAAGAATTCCCACAAGAATTTCGCTCATTGAACCCGAACCCCGACTCCGAGTCGGAACTGGCCGTAGCAGCCGACGTGAGTCGGCTCTGACTTTCATCAAATTCAGATGGAGCGGACTCACGTCCGCTGCTACGAGGTTCACGGCGAGGAGTCGAATCTCGCTCAGTTATCCAGCGGACTGCGCACCCCAAGAACCGGCCTCTGCATCACATGGGTGTAAATCTGCGTCGTCGTCACATCCTTGTGTCCGAGTAACGCCTGGGCGGTCCGGATGTGTGAATGGTGGTTTTGTTGTTCAGGGGCTGGTTCCTTTGCCGATTGTTCCAGGTGGTTTGGCAAGCAGCAAGTGCAACCCGGCTTGCGCGGTCTCAATCAAACGCTCCAGCCCGCCGCTGGCGAAGGGCGTCTGCCACACGGTGTAGAGGTCATGACCGTAGCAATCGCCTGGCGGCAGATAACCGAGATGGCCGTTGCCGATGTTGAGCACGAGCAGCGGCGTCTCGGGAAAGGCCGCGCGCAGTTGGGTCTGTAAAACGGAGTAAGCCTCGAACGGCACCGCACAGAGCGCGGCATCGCCGAGCCGCCAGAGCCAGAACTGTTCCGTGGACACGTCGTTATCGCCGACGGAACTGCGCACCCGACGTTGTCGCAGCAGACGCTCGTATTGAAACCCCGTGGGCTGGCGGGCGAGCGCGGCATCAATCTCGGCCACCGACGGCAGGTCGCGCTTCAGAGCCAACGGCAGACGTGGCGCACTCGCGCGCAGCACCTCGCTGAGGTCGCCTTCAGCGGCACGCCACACCGCCAGCGGCGCGCCCGACTCCACTGTGGACTCGAAGTTCAGACGCGAACAGCCCGATTCCAACGGCGCAAGCGCGGAGAGCGCGGCGTGGCCAAGCTCCCGGCCATGACGGTCGGCCAGGTTCACATCGCCGCTGTATTGCTCTGCCGGCGCGAGTTCGCCGCTCGCGCCTTGCAGGAACAAACACGGCGCGCCACCCGACTGCGACTCCACCAACTCGCGCATCGCGCCGGGGTAATCCGGCGAGAGCAGCGGGTTATCCCACGCGAGCGTGGTGGGATGGCAGGCGTAGTTCACAAGCGTGCCGAGCGTGCGGCCATCCTCGCCGAACAACCGCGCGACGAGGAGCGTGTCATCGGCGGCGGACTCCGGATTGAACCCGGTGAGAAAGCGTTCCGGGTTCGCCGGGTCAATCAAGTCGCGTTGCGTGGCCAGGGCGCAATGACCGTGATTGAACAGCGCCGTGGCGGGCTGGAGTTTTGCCAGCGCGTCGCGTCCGCCTTGGACGCAAGCTTCGGCCAGCCAGGCCAGGTAGGCGCGCGCGGCCTCGGGATTCGCCTCCGGCGGCGCGTCTGAATCCAGCGCCGGCCCGGCGTGGGTGTGCGAGAGATGAATGATGAGATTCGCATCCGGCAACGCGAGTTCTGTCAGCACGCGCTGGCGAGCCGTGTCGGCATCCTTGCGGCTGCGCCACCATCCGAGTTCGAGGCTGATGAGCACCAGTGGACTTCCCCCTCTGCTCAACAGCGCGAGGGCCAGGGCCGTGCCGGTGAGCCGGCGATGCACGCCCGTGGTGAACCACTGTTTCGCCGCGCCCCAATTGCGCGCGTACGCTCCGGCGGGCGGCGTGATGTCCCAGCGGCTCAGGCCGACCCGGGCGCGGAAGCCGCGGAAGCGTTCGTGGTGGCGGGGGTTCATGGGTTCACGGTTTGTTTGCTGGTTCTCGCAGCGGCGTCTCGCCGCCATTGAGCGGAGTGGCGCAACGGCTCTCAGCTTGCGGGGAACTATCTTGATTTCCACGGGTTGACCGTGGCCACGCCGGAAAAATGTTTCTCATTCCGGGTAATCACCGTCAAGCCACTGCTCCGAGCGATGGCCGCGATCAAAGAATCATCGTAGGGCGGAAGTGCGTCACGGCATTCAGCCATGAGCCTGCCCCATTCCGCCGCTGCCGCCTCGTCAAAAACAAAAATCGCCTCCCGATAATCCTCCAGAATGAAATCGTAAGTCCGTTCCAACTTCGCCCGCGCCTTCGGGTTGGCTTTGAGTTCGATGCCCCGGCGCATTTCCGCCAGCGTGAGTGTGGAAATACCAACCTGCCCGCGATGTTTCGCGAACCAGTCCTTGACTGGGTTGCCCGGACGAAAATAGTCGCTGACGGTGTTCGTGTCCGTGAGGTATTTCAGAACCGGCATGGCGGCACTTTCTTCTGGGGTAGCGGTTCAAACGCAAACCCTTCCTCCGCCAACGCCGCCAGATGGTCGGCCAAATCGCGCGTGGCGGCTTTCACTTCCCGGACCCGGCGTCGCGGCTGCGGTGCGGGTTCAATCCACCAGCCGTTGCTCTTTTTCTTGACCAGGTAACGCGCGCCATTGCGGACGCCACGCACGGTCAATCGGTTCTTGTCTGCGGTACAAATAGTCGTCACTTGGGAAATTTCCCATGCCGCCAAGGCAATGCAAGGATGATTTTCCCGGTTGAAAAACGATGTGATTCCCCGCCACCAGCCGAGTTCGAACCTGATGACCAACAGCGGAATTCCCGCTCCGCTCAACGGCGCGAGGGCCAGGGCCGTGCCCGTAAGCCGGCGATGCACGCCCGTGGCGAACCAATGTTTCGCCGCGCCCCAATTGCGCGCGTATGCTCCGGCGGGCGGCGTGATGTCCCACCGGCTCAGGCCGACCCGGGCGCGGAAGCCGCGGAAACGTTCGTGCAGGCGGGGGCTCATGGTTCGCTCGAACAATCTTGGTTAGGCTTTGTAAACAACATTTTCAAGACTGTCATCTGCATAGGCATCCGAGTTAGTGAGGTGGCCATCATATGGCCCGACCTTAACCACTTTTAGACCGTTCTTAAAGACGATCTGCATTCCGTGCTCCTCCTCCCAGTCGCAACCGCACTCAAGGGAAATGTAAATCCCTTTGTCTCCATTCCTCCGACGAGAAACCGTCGGCTCACTTCCGAACTGCACATGCGTCCATATATCACTCGGTGACTTGATCGGCTTGAACTCATCATCATAAGTTTTCCAATCCTTTTCATAATCCTTGTAATATTGGAAAACATATCCTTCCGCCTCCTTCAGAGCAGTGGCATCGAGGGAAAGGAAGTTTGCAATGGCAGCTTCGAACTCAGCCTTCTTCTTGTCTGTGTTATATCCTGCTAAGCAAATCGCACACAACTTCCCACCAAGCACTGGTATCGGCACTGGCTTTCTGCGCCGGTGGGGAAAGAAATATACTTTGAGAATCAACGCCCACCAGACAACAAGCGGAACAAGCAATATGAGTGCAGCTATTTTCACAAAGCCTAACCCAAATTCGGCCAAACGCGGGTTTGGTCTAGCGCGGCGTAGTTTGGCCGAGTGCGTTTCATAGCCGCGAAACTTGAACTGGTTCCGCCGCAGCGGTCAAGGAGAGGTTTGGTCCATTCATAAGTGTACGAATTTCATTTCGCGAAAGCGTTCGTGGTAGCGGTGATTCATGGGTTCATGATTTGACTACCGGACTGCGCAAGAGCGACAGGCCGCCATCGAGCAGCAGCGTGGACCCGGTGAGATTCCGATGCGAGGGCGAACACAAATAGGCGATGGCAGCGGCGACTTCGTCCGCCTCGATCAACTCGCCGACCGGCACGACGGCGGTCGAACGGGCCGCGAGCGCCGGATCCTTCTTGAAAAACTGTCCGCTCAAGCCGGCGTTCACATAGCCGGGTGCGACTTCGTTCACAAGGATGCCTTGGGCGGCGAGTTCCAGCGCGAGGCACTGGGTCAACATCCGCAAGCCGGCCTTCGCCGCGCAGTAAGCGGCCAGTTCCATGTGCGGTGCATGGCCCGCCCAACTGCCGACGAAGACGATGCGTCCCGGCATTTTCTTTTCGATCAAGCGTCGCGCGCCGGTGCGAGCAGTGAGCCACGCGCCGGTGAGGTTTACGGCCATCGTGCGATTCCAGTCGTCCACCGTGGCCGCCAGCGCGCTGCCCAGGCAAACGATCCCTGCGTTCACCACGATGAGGGAGGCCGGCTCGCCAAAGGCCGCCTCCACCGCGCCAAACCAGGCTTGGACGGAAGCCTCGCTCGCCACGTCCACGTGATGAACATGAAAGCCGTCGGTATTGCGACCGGCGTCGCGTAGATCACCGAGTGCCACCCGACAGCCGGTCAGCTTCAGCGCGCGAGCCGTGGCGAGGCCGATGTCGCCCAGGCCGCCGCTGATGACGGCCACAGGTTGAGTTGGAAATGTCGTAGTCATGAGAGGTTCGTTTCAGAATCTGTAGCTGGTTATTTGAAAAGCGGCCGACCTGAAATGCTTATAGCATCGGGTTGTCGAGTGCGGGTCGTGCGCCCGGCGCACGCCGTATAAACTCACAACCTCAAGCGCCCGCTTATGAAAACAAACCACCTCGAAAGTGTAGTCTGCCTGCGCCTGGATGCCCATGCCAAATTCTCGCTGCTCGCCTGGCTGGATGACCAAAAGTCATCGGCGCGCTCACTGGCGCTTCCCGAGCCAGAGACGCAACTGATCAAAGACCTCCGGTTGATTCCCGCCACGACCAAGCTTATGGACCTCGAAGAATGTGGTCCGGGCGCTGGTTGGCACACGTGGTCCGGCCGCGCGTCACACGCGCGGTGGTGTGCGACCCGTGCGCAATCTATGGCGAAGGCCCAGTGGGGCTAACGCGGTTCGGTGCGCCGCTGGGTCAACAAGGCCCGTAACGGCAGCGTATCCAGGAGGCCGGGAGAGACCCAAACCTTCGGCGTGGAGGCACAGCAGTGACCTTCCCCGTAGCTGGCTGGTTCCTCTGGCCCGACAACTCCCCGATGACCTTGGGCCAGGTCAGTAGGACTGTGTGGGTGAGGAACCCGAGTCCCCCAAGTGTGCCTGGGCGCGCATCGTAGCGCATGGTCGCGTGGATCCGCCGAGAGTGCTGCCGGCAACTTGAAACCCAAAGACCGCGGTGTGGACACACGCCCCACGAAGCTTCTGACGAGCGTCTGGCGAAGCCAGGAGCGAAAGTTTCTGGTCTTCGCTACTTGGAAAACTTTGTCTTGACCTCGCTTTTCATGTGCGCCGACGTAACGGGGCGGACCGTTGTGGGTGGAAGCGAAGGAGAATTCGCACCCACATGAACCACAAGATCGCTGGGTGGGTTTCCAACGAATTTCGAACACGAGGTTCATGGTGTCGAAACTCCAACTTTCTGGTGGGTGGAGTTCTCCTCATGTCTGCGACTGCGTTTTGAACGATTTGCCCGTGGGTATTTGTCCGCAGTCGAGATCGCACGTTGACGGTCGGCCTTAAAAACCACAGACTGTCGGCAACATTTGAGTGAATTGAAACAGCATGACGGCATCTCCCACCACACAGAATGCCCCTCATCCCGTCCCTCTCTCCATCCAATTGGGAGAGGTTGGCCGACAGGCCGGAGCAGAGGTGGGTTTGCAACATCCATCTTGAGAACTGTTCCATGGTAATCCAACAATCAAAACAGGAGTTTACGTAAATTGGGCGCACAATGGAAACAAGCCGGACGCGAAGCCAGCGCACAGAAAAAAGGACAGATGGTCGCCAAGCTGGTCCGCGAGATCATGGTCGCCGCCAAGCTCGGTGGGCCTGACCCCGCCCTCAACGCGCGCCTTGCAGCAGCCGTCGAAAAATCGAAGAAGGCTTCCGTTTACAAAGACACCATCGAACGCGCCATCAAGAAAGGCGCGGGGCTGACGGAAGACAAGATCGTTTTTGAGCTGGTCACGTACGAAGGCTTCGCTCCGCACAAAGTGCCGGTCGTGGTCGAGTGCCTCACCGACAATCGCAACCGCACCGCGCCGGAGATTCGCAACATCTTCAAAGCTGGTTCGCTTGGCCAGCCCGGCAGTGTTGCTTTTTTCTTCAACCACGTCGGCGTAGTCGAAGCCACCCACACTGATCCCAATCGCGATGCCGAAGGCGATGCCATTGAAGCCGGCGCGCAGGAACTTGAGCCGCTCGAAGCCGACGAAGTCCCCACCGGGCAGAAGGGCGCGCGGTTTTTGACGGAGATGAAAGACCTCGACACCGTTTCCAAGGCACTGAGAGTGGCAGGCTGGAATATCATCGCCGCTGAAATCCGTTACCTCGCCAAGAGCTTTCCTGAACTCGATGCCGCCGCGCGCAAAGATGTCGTCGATTTTCTCAACGCCCTCGACGACCACGACGACGTGCATCGCGTATATGCGGCAATGCGGTGAAGGTTTGACAAACGCGGACATCCGCCGGCACGCGGGTTTTCAAATTTCCGGACTGCCCCTCAACCCTGTCATTCTGCATCTGCCGAGGCAAAATGTCTGTTTGCAGGCGACCCGAAAATCATCATATTATCTGGCAAAAGTATGCGAGTAACCATTGAAGTTGATGCGACGGAACTGAAGCAAATTCAACAAATCACCGGGCAAAAAAAGAAGTCGCCGGCCATCACTCAGGCGTTGTCGGCGTTTATTCGTCAGCAACAAAAACGGCAGTTCATCGAGCGGGCGTTATCCGGCCAAACCGACTACCGGCTGACCAACGAGGAATTGGAAGCCCGCGACCTCTATGAAACTCACTGATACGTCCGGCTGGGTGGATTTTCTGCGCAAGAAGGGTGACCCGGCCGTGAAGCAGGCCGTTGCCCGGCTCATTTATGCCGACCTGGCAGCCTACACTTGCCCGATCCGGTTTGAGTTGTTAAGCGGCGTGAAACCAGATGAGGAAGCTGATTTGGAGCAGGCATTCGCCTTTAGCCACCATGTTCCATTTGAGCGCGACGATTGGCGGGCGGCGGCGCGGTTGGAGCGTCAACTCCGGGCCAAAGGATTGACCATTCCGCGCAACGACCTCTTCGTTGCCACCGTGGCAATCCGTGCCGGGTTGGCGATAACTTGTCGGGACACCCACTTCGATTCGATGCGGAAAGTTGTGGGCGAGAAACTGAAGGCGGAGCAGTTGTGATGCTCGCTGCGCTGTAACCAACCCAAGTTAGCAAGAGTTCTCACATTTATGAAATCAAAATTCCTGTTTGTCAGCATAGTCCTTTTGTTCATTGTTCAAGTTGTCCTCGCGGCTAACAAAGCAGCGGACGGCAAAGCGTTCTGGCCGCAGTGGCGCGGGCCGCTGGCAACCGGCGTCGCGCCGCTCGCAGACCCGCCGTTGGAATGGAGCGAAAGCAAGAATGTGAAGTGGAAGGTCAAGATTCCTGGTTTTGGCGACTCCACCCCCATCGTTTGGGGCGAGCGCGTGTTCATACTTTCTGCTGTTCCAACGGGGAAAAAGGCTGAGGCCAAGAACGCCGAGGTCGCAACTCCATCGAGTGCGAATTCAGTTCCACGTGAAGGCGGCCAGGGACGCGGAGGAGGGCGGGGCGGATTCGGTTCGCAAACTCCAACCGAAGCGTATCAATTTGCCGTGCTCTGCCTCGACCGCAATACCGGCAAAACGCTTTGGCAAAAAGTCGCACGCGAAGAAGTTCCGCATGAAGGGCATCAGCAGAATAACACCTTTGCTTCCGCTTCACCCATCACGGATGGTCAGTTCGTCTTCGCATTCTTCGGTTCGCGTGGACTTTACTGCTACGACATGGACGGCAATCTGAAATGGCAAAAGGACTTCGGCCACATGCGCACGAAGATGACTTTCGGCGAAGGCGCTTCTCCCGCGCTTTACGGCGACATGGTCATCGTCAACTGGGACCACGAAGGAGATGATTTCATCACCGCGCTCGACAAACGCACCGGCAAGGAACTCTGGCGCACTCCGCGCGACGAAGGAACTGGTTGGTCAACACCGTTGGTGGTCGAGCAGGGTGGCAAGCGGCAGGTCGTCGTCAATGCCACCGGAAAAGTGCGCAGTTACGACATGGCCACTGGCAAACTCCTTTGGGAATGCTCGGGCCAGACCGTCAACGCGATTCCGAGTCCTGTCGCCGATGCCGACACCGTTTATGTGACCAGCGGTTTTCGCGGCAGCGCGCTATTCGCCTTCCGGCTCGACCGCACCGGCGATCTCGCCGGCACCGACGCCATTCGCTGGAGTCACAAAGGGAACACTCCCTACGTTCCGTCGCCGTTGCTGGTGGACGACTTGCTTTACTTCGTGGCGAACAACGACGGCAAACTCTCCTGCTTCGATGCAAAGACCGGCAAGGCTAATTTCGAAGGTGAACGATTGGAAGGCGCGTTTGGAATTTACGCCTCACCGGTGGCAGCGAAAGACCGCGTGTATGTGCTCGGCCGTGAAGGCACCTGCCTGGTGCTCAAGAAAGGTCCAAAACTGGAAGTCCTCGCCACGAACAAACTCGACGACAAGACCGATGCGTCACTGGCGCTCGTCGGAAAAGAACTCTTCGTCCGTGGCCAGCAGAATCTCTATTGTATCGCAGCGCAATGAAGTGGTTCATGATTCACTGCAGCCTAATGTTATGAAACCAAACCAGTTTTCAGCAACGTATGCAGCCACCGATCTTATGCCCGGGAAGCGAGAGGTGAACTTTTGCGACAATCCATTGTGCGAAAGTCCGGCCGTCAGAACGGTCAACGTTTCTGTTGAACGGGCGGAAGATTCGACGCGGAATTATTGTGCTGCTTGCATCGAGGCTTATTTTGTTGGCGTCCAACATGGGCGAATCAAAACTATTGCGGAGTCGCGGGCAAAACAAAAAAGCCGCACACAAACCGGGAATTCCGCTCGAAACTCCTAGCCCACGCTGATTCATCTTCACAATCCACGAACTACCTGCTGAGACTATTTCGGATTGAATCAGTCGCATTTTTCTCCAAGCAACTCCTAGCGACCTCTAAAATTCTCTATTCAACGCCGCTGTTTTCGACAATGCTTCCGGCCTTTATGAAATCATTTTGCCTGCTGACTTTTCTCTCGTTGTCCATTGCAACGTTGTTGCCAGATAGCGCCGCCGCTGCGCCACTTGAACTCAAGAAAGGCGACCACATCTGCCTAATCGGCAACGCGCTCGCCGACCGGATGCAGCATGATGCCTGGCTGGAGACGCTCATTTACGCGAAGTTTCCGAAGCAGGATCTCGTCTTCCGCAATCTCGCCAGTTCCGGTGACGAAGTCACCACCTGGCATCGCTCCGAGAATTTCGGCTCGCGCGACGAGTGGCTGACGAAGACCAAGGCAGACGTGATCTTCGCCTTCTTCGGCTTCAACGAGTCTTTCAAAGGCGAGGCGGGTCTCGACAAATTCAAGCAGAACCTCGACAAATTCCTCAAGGACACGAAGGCAAAAGATTTTTCCGGCAAGGGCGCGCCGCGCATCGTCTTGTTCTCGCCCATCTCCAACGAAAAACTTTCCGACCCCAATCTCCCTGATCCATCGCCCAACAACGGCAATTTGAAGCTTTACACCATCGCCATGGTCGAGGTGGCCAAGGCCAACGACGTTCCCTTCGTGGACCTCTTCTCCATTTCGCAGCGACTCTACGCCGAAGCGGCCAAGCGCGGTCAATCACTCACGTTCAACACCTTCCTCCTCACCGAAGCCGGTAATAAAGCGCTCGCCCCGGAAATCTTTCATGCTTTGTTCAACGAGAATCCGCCCGGTGGTAATCTCGAAAAACTCCGCGCCGCCGTTTTGGAGAAAGATGCCATGTGGCGCTCCCGTTATCGCACGGTGGACGGCTACAACGTTTATGGCGGGCGTTCCAAACTGGAATTTCCCCGGGCCGGCAAAGACTCCGAGAAGATTACTAACTTCCAGATCATGCAGGAGGAAATGTCGCAGCGCGACGTGCTGACCGCGAACCGCGACCAGCGCATCTGGGCCGTGGCCAAAGGCGGCGACCTCAAGATCGATGATTCGAATCTGGCGCCCGTCGAAAAATTTGAATCGAACAAGCAGGACGTCAAACCCTATCTCAGCGGCGAAGAAGCCATCAAACACATGACCCTCGCCAAAGGTTGCAAGGTCAACCTCTTTGCGAGCGAAGAAAAATTTCCGGAACTGGTAAACCCGGTGCAGATGGCGTTCGACACGAAGGGCCGCCTCTGGGTCGCCGCCTGGCCCAGTTACCCCGAACGCACGCCGACCAGCACGGTTGGCGACAAATTGCTCGTCTTCGAGGACACCAACGGGGATGGCAAGGCCGACAAGGTGACGCATTTCCTCGATGATCTGAACTGCCCGACGGGATTTCAGTTTTACAAGGACGGCGTGCTCGTGATGCAAGCGCCGGACTTGTGGTTCGTCCGCGACACCAACGGCGACGGCAAGGCCGATTGGAAGGAGCGCGTGCTGATGGGCATGGACTCCGCCGATTCACATCACACCGCCAACTCCATGGTGCTCGATCCGGGTGGCGCGACGTATCTCAGCGACGGCGTCTTCCATCGCACGCAAGTCGAGACCGCCGACGGGCCGGTGCGCAACGAGGACGCGTGCATCTACCGTTTCGAGCCGCGCACCTACAAGTTTGAGCGCTACGTTCCCTACGGTTTCGCCAACGCGCACGGGCGTGTTTTCGATTACTGGGGCAATGACATCATCACCGATGCCACAGGCAACGAGAACTATTTCGGTCCGGCGTTCAGCGGCCACCTCGATTACCCGGCGAAGCATCCGCACATGCAGACGTTCTGGAAACAACCGTCGCGCCCATGCCCCGGCACCGGCATCATCTCCAGCCGGCATTTCCCGGAAGAGTTCCAGGGAAATTTCCTCAACTGCAACGTCATTGGTTTCCAGGGCATCTTCCGCGCGAAGGTCACCGAGCAAGGTTCAGGCCTGAAAGGCGAGACGATCGAAGATCTCGTGAAATCGGACGATCCCAACTTCCGGCCGACCGGCGTCAGTGTCGCCCCGGACGGCTCGCTCTATGTTCTCGACTGGTCGCAACAACTCATCGGCCACATGCAGCACCACATCCGCGACCCGAACCGCGACCATCAGCACGGCCGCATCTATCGCATCACTTACGAAGGCCGCCCATTGCTCAAACCGTCGAAGATCGACGGTCAGCCCATCGAGAAATTGCTCGACCTGCTCAAAGAACCTGAGAATGACGTGCGCACGCGGGCGAAGATCGAACTCGGCAAACACGACAGTGCCAAAGTCATTGCCGCGCTGAACAAATGGACCGCAAACCTTGATAAGAACGACAAGGCGTACGAACATCACATGACCGAAGCGCTCTGGGTGCACCAATGGATGAACATCATGGATGAAGACCTGCTCAAACGGATGCTCCGCTCGCCCGATTATCACGCCCGCGCCGCCGCCACGCGTGTCCTCTGCTACTGGCGCGACCGCGTCAAAGACCCGCTGGCGCTGCTCGAAGTCCAGGCAAAGGACGAAAGCCCGCGTGTCCGCCTCGAAGCCGTGCGCGCTTGCAGCTTCTTCAAGACTGCCAAGGCGGCGGAAGTGGCGCTGGCCGTGCTCGACAAGGAAGCTGATCCGAACAAACCGGATTACTACATCAAGTATTGCCTCGACGAAACGATGAAGGCCCTGGACAAGTATGTGAATGTCCGCTGAACTGAAATCGGCAGTAAACTCCAGTTAGTGGTCATTTTGCGCACATGACACAACAACAATTCAACGTGCTTCTATGCGTCTATGCTCTTGTTGTAACCCTCGGCTTCGTTGTCGGAAAATTTGTTTTACTGCCCGATCACGTTGTAAGTGCTAAGCCCAACCGGATGGATATTCTTCGTGGGAAGTCCAAGTTTTATCTCGCAGTGTTTACTCTTGCAAACACATTGGTCATCGGATGTGGAGTTGTAGGATTCATCGGGATGTTTTTTCTCTGGCAGTTCGCGCCTTGGCTTTTTGCCGGGAGCATTACAGGTAAGATTTTTCTGTTCCCTACTACATTCTGGAACGTCAGAAGTGGATTGGACCATATGGTCAACGAAATTGAGCTATTGCTTGACGGGATTATTCTGACTCTCGTGTTCTTCGGACCTGCTAGAAATCTCTTCTTCGGCACATGACTAGATTTCTCACGCTGTTGGTGGTGCTCACGTTGGCCCCATCGCCCTTCCACGCAGCCGAGGAGCCGCTCAAGAAAACATTCTTTTTGCCGAAAAGCCCGGCGGCGGCGGCCTACGTTCTCGGTCGCCTTTCGAACAAGGAACTCATCGAAGCGCCGCGCAGTGAATTTGTTTACGTTGCGCTGCTGCAACGCAAAGGATTTGAGCGCAAGTACCGCGTCGAAGCGCTGGAGGGCCTTGCGAAAATCCGCAACACGGACACGTTGACCGAGTTGATCCGCGCAATCGCGGAGTTGGACAAGAAAGGTGAGGAATCAGAGCCGGTGTTGCGCGACCTCACCGCGTTGTTACTTCAAAACAAACCCGCCGATCTCGCCGCCAAGCGAACTGATCTCGAAAAGCTGGCCACCGACGCGCAGTTGGCGTTGACCCGCCAGATCGGTTACGCCGCGCTGGTCACTGCGGACGGCTCCGCTGACAAAGCGTGGCAACAAGTAGAATCGAACCCAACGAAACTGTCGGATTTGCTTCTGTCCATCCCATTGATTCGCGACGCGAACCTTCGTGCCGCGCTTTATCCGAAAATCGAGCCGCTCCTTCACAGAGCCGATCCCGCTGAAGTCCGCCGTGCGGCGATCACCGCCGTCGCCGCCGTGCCCGGTCACGACGCGGAAACCTTCAACACACTGGCCGCGTTGGTGAAGTCTGGAACAGAACGCGCCACCGTTGTCGCGAGCCTTCAGCGACTGCCGCGCAAGTCGTGGCGCGCAGACCAAGCCGAACCATTGATCGAAAGCCTAGTGGCGTATTTGCAAAGCGTGCCGGTTGATAAGCGCACGGAGCCGGAGATGGTCAGCGCGTTTCAGTTCGCCACGGATTTGACATCGATGTTGCCGCCGGAAAAAGCGACAACCTTCGCCAAGACACTTCGCGCGCTGGGCGTGAGCGTCTTTGTCATCCGCACGATCCCCGAACAGATGCTTTACGACAAATCGCTCATCGTCGTCGAAGCCGGCAAGCCGGTGGCGATTGTTTTGATCAACGATGACGCCATGCCGCACAACCTCGTGGTCACAATGCCTGGCGCGGTTGAGGAGATTGGCACCGCCGCGGAAAAAATGTCTCCCGAACCCGACACGCAAGGTCACCTCTACATCCCACCATCCTCAAAAATTCTTCACGCCACGAAACTCGTCGATCCAGGCCAACAGACCAAACTGAGCTTCACCGCGCCGACGGAGCCGGGCGACTACCAGTATGTCTGCACGTTCCCCGGCCATTGGCGGCGCATGGTTGGCACGCTCGCCGTGGTCAAGGATGTGGAAGCATATCTGGCCAGCCACGCAACTGCCCAACCGAAGTTGACCGAATGGAAGCTCGACGACCTCGCGCCCGACCTCGCCAAAGCAAGCGCCGATCGAAACCTTGCGCGTGGCAAAGACCTTTTCACCAAGCTCGCCTGCGCGTCGTGCCACAAACTCGGCGCGGACGGAGTTAATTTCGGCCCTGATCTGACCGATGTGCTCAAACGGTATAACAACAATCGCGCCGAAGTGTTGCGGCAGATACTCGAACCATCGCTCGTCATCAGCAACCGCTACCGCAACGTCCAGTTCGAACTCAAGAATGGTGACGAGATGCTGGGCATGGTTGTGAAAGAAGATGCCGACACTCTAACCGTACAGACAGGGCCATCTGATGCGTTGATTCAAACCCTAAAAAAGTCCGACGTGAAATCGCAGCAACCACAAGGTTCTTCGCCCATGCCGCTCGGATTGCTGAACCTGCTCTCGAAGGAGGAAATTTTTGACCTGCTCGCCTACTTGGAGTCCGGCGGCAATCTTCGACCGCACAAACACGAGCCTTAACCTAACCGAAACAGGTGAAGTCGGGGAGCGCGCCCGCCACGGGCGCAGCCGACGACGCCCTCGTCGTCGGCAGGAGTGCATTAGCCGGTGAACCAAATGATGTGTGCGCCCTGAGAAGGGTTCGGCGCGATGGCGCGCCGAACCGCAGCCGGGGCGGCTGCGCTCCCCACACGTTTCAACCGCATCGTTCGATACGTGGGTGTCGCGGTTCGGTGGCGGAGGTCACGATCTCACCGTGGCTCATCAATTTCCTTGGCTGCAATTCTGAGCAGGGCTCTTAATATCCTCGCCGTGAGAATCCGCCTGGCCATTGTTTTGATGCTGCTGGTCGTGAGCGCCGCGTCGCCGCAGGCGCCGCTGCTTCAACTCGATGACCTCGATCCGTCCGTCCAGCAATGGCTGCGCGAGAACCTCGATGACCGCGTGCTGCAGGCGTTGACAGAAACGGACCAGGAACGCGCCCGAAAATTGTTCGATGACCTGCTGCGGGATTTGCAGAGCGAGGATATTTACGACCTTGGACCGTTGAAAGAAACCGCGACGGTTCTGCTCCCGTTGCTGCTGCAATTCGACGAGACACGTCCCTATGCTGAATGGCTGCAAACCCGGCTCGACTATCTCGAAACCTCGGCCGAACTGCGGCGCAGAATGCAACCGCCTCCGCCAAAGCCCGGCGTGCCCAAGCCACCACTGCCGCGCCCATCATTGCAACTCCAGCGCTCGGTCTGGGACAAGCAGTTGGAGAAACGTCCCTTGCCGCCGCACGCGCAAACTTATGTGCCGCGACTCAAACCGATTTTCGTCGCTGGAGGCGCGCCGTCACAACTGGTGTGGCTGGCGGAGGTCGAGTCATCTTTCAATCCGGGTGCAAAAAGTCCAGCGGGCGCCGCGGGGATGTTCCAACTGACACGACCCACGGCAAAGCGACTTGGTCTTTCGACCTGGTTGCCGGATGAGCGGCTCAACGCGGAAAAAAGCGCGCGGGCCGCGGCCAAATACTTGCGCTACCTGCACGGTCGTTATGGTGACTGGCGACTCGCCCTCGCGGCTTACAACGCCGGTGAGAGTCGCGTCGATGTGCTGCTGAAGAAATACAAGACGCGCAGCTTCGACGCCATAGCCAGTCACCTTCCGGCAGAAACGCAGATGTATGTGCCCAAGTGCGAAGCGACGTTGAAAAAGCGCGAAGGGCTGACTTTCACTGAACTAAAGTTGCCGAAGGTGTGAGCGCGCAGTGGCGGCGATTACCTTCAGTCCAGCCGCTTCACGCGGATGTTTTTGTAGCGGACGACACTCTTCGGATCATGCGCCTGAAGCGCGAAGGTGCCTTCGTCGAGCTTGCGCGTGTAATCCGGGCGCGGTTGGGCACCGGGCGGCTCATTGTATTCGAGGACGATTTGTCCGTCAACTTTCACGGTCACTTTGTTGCCTTTGACGGTGATCTCCTGCGTCCACCATTTGTTGTCTTTCGCGGGAGTGGAGGCGACATTCACAACATCGTAGAGGCTACCGGTCTTTTTCCAATCACCGTGGCTGACGTTCACTTGCGATTCGAAGCCGTACTTCGGCCAGCTCCGGTCCTGATAGCGCGTATGAAAATAAATGCCGCCATTGGAATTTGGCTCCGTCATCACGTCCACGCGCAGGATGAAATTTTTGAACGGCTTGGGATCGCCTACGTAATACAGATGGTCGGTCTTGCCGTGGGCGACGAACGCGCCGTCCTCGATCTTCCAGGTGTCAGGGCTGTCGATGGAGGCCTTCCAACCGTTGAAGGTTTTACCGTCGCAGATGGTCACGAAGCCCTCCTCGGATTCTGCGGCGTTGAGGCGGGCAATGGCGATGCAGGCAAGAGTAAATATCGTCAAAAATTTGAATTTCATGGCGGACACTTTAGACGAAGGTGACTTGGAGGACAATCGGAATTTTAACTTGATTGCCGAAACAAATTTCCGGATAGAAGTATGAAAAGCCCTCACCCGGCCTTCGGCCACCCTCTCCCCATCGGATGGGGAGAGGGACGGGGTGAGGGGCCATCCGGAAATCAATTTTGGCAAACAGTATGACAGCCCTGCCAAGAACTAGCCGCCGAGGTAACGAGGCGGACGAAAGGTTGCAATTGCTTGGGGAAGTCCGCCTCATTACTTCGGCGGCTACGAGCGAAGCGGGTCTTTTCCAACGGTCTGTCAATCTCGCAGGACGTGGCAGGTGTAACCACCAGGGTTTTTCACAAGATACTTCTGATGGTAATCTTCTGCCGGATAGAATTCCGAGGCCTTGGTGATTTCCGTCACGACCGGTCGCTTGAACTTGCCTGATTTGTCCACCTGCGCCTTCACGCGCTCCGCGGTCTGCTTCTGCTCGTCGCTCGTGTAGAAAATGGCTGACCGATACTGCGTGCCGATGTCGTTGTGTTGCTGGTTGAGCGTCGTGGGATCGTGCATGCGGAAAAAGTAACCGAGCAATTGTTCGTAACTCAGTTTGGCCGGATCAAACACCACCTGAATTGCTTCCGCGTGACCGGTTCGCCCGGTGCAAACTTGCTGATAGGTCGGATTTCTTGTTGTCCCGCCGCTGTAACCCACGGTCGTTTCGATCACACCGGGAAGCTTGCGGATGATTTCCTCCATGCCCCAGAAGCAACCGCCCGCCAGAATCGCCGTCTCCTGTTTCGTGGTCGCGGAAGATTTGTCCGAAGAATTCGAGCCTGCGGATGCCTTGATCAAACCCGCTTTCACGAACGGTTCAAGATACGCCGCATAGCCTTCCGCTTCCATCTTCTCAACCGGCACGAAGCGCAGCGACGCCGAGTTGATGCAGTAACGCAAACCACCCTTGTCGCTCGGTCCGTCGTCAAACAAGTGGCCCAGATGCGAATCCGCTTCTTTCGACCGCACCTCCGTCCGCACCATGCCGTGCGACACATCCTTCTTCTCGACGATTTCCGCCTTGGCTACCGGACGTGTGAAGCTCGGCCAGCCGCTGCCGGAATCAAACTTGTCCAGTGAACTGAAAAGCGGCTCGCCCGACACCACATCCACGTAAAGGCCAGGCTTGTGATTGTTCCAATACGCATTGCGGAAGGGCGGCTCTGTGCCGCACTGTTGCGTGACGGCAAATTGTTCGGGGGACAATTTTGCTTTCAACTGCTGCGGATCTGGTTTCTTGAAATCCTTCATATTGCCTTGCTGGTTCGTTGATGCGCCAATTTGTTGCCCGGTGCCCTTGCTGCTGATGACCGCGACAAATCCTCCCGCCAACAGAATGGCGGCAGCAAATCCTGTAATTTTGACTGAATGCATGTTTTTCATATTCCAAAATCTGCACGCCAGGAATATTCCTGGCGCACCATAATATAAGACGCGCACGCCGACGAGACCTTACAGCAGAGAGTGGATCCGTTCAACCCCAACGGGGCGACGCAAAGCGGAGCTGACTTGCTTCTTCATTCGGGAATTCCCACCCCGCCTTCGACCACCCTTTCTCCACTCGATGGGCCGAGAGCCGGCGGGGCGGGGTGCGTGACTCGCTTTATCGACCCTCTCAAGCAATGGATATAACGCGCTGCTGTCGGCGGCTGCTTTCACGGGCCCAGACTTTTGACTTTTTCATTTCCTTTCTTTCCGTAATGCTGAGGCGCATGGAGTTGACGCCGTGGATGGCCGTGGCTGGGCTGGTCGTGCTTGCCGGTGCGAGTTTCTTCTTCGCGCTGGCTGAGACGGCGCTCTTTTCCCTTGGCAAATGGCAGGCGCGCCAACTGGCCGAGCGCGAATCGCTGGCGGGCGGCCGGGTCTTGCGTCTGCTGGCCGAGCCGCAGGATTTGCTGGCGACCATGGTGCTGGGCAACACGTTCGCCAACGCCGCGCTCCTGGCCATCGCGCTTTGGATGGCCTTGAACGGTCACTGGCCTTTGAGTGTCACGTTGGCGGCGGTCTTGCTTTTGATTCTGTTGGGCTGCGAGGTTTTGCCCAAGACGCTGGCCGTGCGTCAGGCGGAATACTGGTCGCTGCGGGTCGCGCGTCCGCTGTTGTTCCTCCAGGTGTTGAGCCGGCCGTTGCGTCAGATCGCGCAGCGTTTGAACATGGCCATGCTCCAGGCCGTGGTGCCGGAGTCCATCAAACCACATGGGGCGTTGTCCGACGCGGAGTATCAGGAGTTGCTCGAACTGGCGTATCAACAAGGCACGCTGGCCCAGTCCGAGAAGGAAATCATTCTGCAGATCATCAGTCTGGACCAACGCACGGTGAAGGAAGTGATGAAGCCGCGCTCGCAGATGGCTTGCCTGTCGGATGAACTGTCGATCGAGGAAATGATAACCGCCGCCCGCCGCTTCAAGCATCGCCGCCTGCCCCTCTACGACGAAACGCCCGACACCATCGTCGGCGTCCTGAACACGCGCGCCTTGTTGCTCGATCCGCAGATTGATCTGGCGGATGCGATTGAATTCCCGTCCTTCGTTCCCGAGACGATGAACTTGTTGCAGTTGCTCAAGAGTCTGCAACGGCAGCAGCGTGGGCTGGCGATCGTGCTGGACGAATTTGGCGGCACCGCAGGGTTGGTGACGATGGAGGACATTCTGGAAAAAATGGTCGGCCAGATCCGCGGTGAAGGCGAGGCCGAAGGGTTTGTGATGGAAAAACTCCAGCCGGGCCGCTGGCGGGTCAACGGCACCATGCGGCTGGACGATTTCCGCCGCGAATATCCGGAACTCGGCGAGGTGTCGGAGGTGGAGACGCTCGGCGGCGTGCTGATGGATCAATTGGGCGTGGTGCCGGCAGCCGGAGAAGCCATCACGTTTCGCGGGTTGCGGTTGACGGCGCGGGTGGTGGACGAACGCCGTGTCCGCGAATTGCTGGTGGAGGTGGTGAAATGAGGCCGGTCGTCCATTCAAGAGCCACGGTCCTCATTGCTCCGCCGGACGGATGTGGGATTCTGCAAAGATAGCCATGGAAAACAGGTTTCTTATTGTATCGACCATCGTCGCGTGCCTGGCCTCGTCGTTCTTCTTTTCCGGGATGGAGGCGGGGGTGTTTGCGCTAAGCCGGGTGCGCATTCGGCAGCAAATGCGGGCGGGCAAACGATCCGCCCGATTGCTGCACGGCTGTCTGGAGAACCCGGAGAATTTTCTGTGGACCATTCTGGTCGGCAACACCCTGGCGAATTTCATCGCACTGGGCTTGATCGTGGCGGAGTTGCACCAGCGATTGAGCCTTCGTCCGGCGTGGTTCGTGTTCGTGTTTCTGGTGGTCGTGTTTTTCCTCTACGCCTTTGGTGATCTGTTGCCCAAGATGTTGTTCCGGCTTTTCCCGAATCGTCTTTGCCTGCTGCTGGCCCGGCCATTTCGATTCATCCATGTGGGCTTGTCGCCGTTGGTCGCGTTGCTGGAACGCAGCTCGCGCTGGCTGTTGCGCTGGACCGGCGGGAAAGTGTTCACCGGCCACCTGTTCGGCAACCGTGATGAATTGCGGCTGGTGATGCAGGAATCCGCACAGGGTCTCACGTCGGAGGAACGGGCGATGATCAATCGCGTGCTCGACCTGCAGAACCTGTCCGTGCGCCAGATTGCGATCCCACTGTCGCAGGCTGCCGTCGTCACGCCGCAAACGCCGATGAGCGAGGTGCTCGCGCTCTGCCGGGAACGCCAGCTCACGCGGTTGCCGGTCTGGGAACAAAAAGACGGGCAACGGCGGATGGTCGGCCTCGTGAGCTTGAAGGAACTGCTGTACCAGTCCGACTTCAACACGACCCGGCCCGTCGCCGACTTTGTGAAGCCTGCGCTCTACCTGGACGAGGATTTGCGGCTGGAAGTGGCCTTGCGGCGGATGCAACGCAGCGGACAGCGGCTCGCCATTGTGCTGGGTCGTAACAAGCGCGAACTGGGCATCGTGAGCGTACAGGACATTCTCAAGGTCATCTTCGGAGAGGTGACACTCTGACATGGACTCGAACGCTCTCTTGTTGATCGCGTTGAAAATCCTGGCCGTAGCGGTGCTCGTCCTGCTCAATGGCTTTTTTGTCGCGGCTGAGTTTGCGCTGGTAAAAATCCGCGACACGCAACTCACGCCGCTCGTCAACCGCGGCCATCTGCGCGCGAAGGTGGCGCGACTTATTCTCCAAAAACTGGACGCGTTTTTGAGCGCCGCGCAATTGGGCATCACGCTGGCGAGCCTGGGTCTGGGCTGGGTGGGCGAGCCGGTGTTCACCGCGTTGCTCGCTCCGGTGTTGGGCTGGCTGAACGTGGCCCCGGACTGGCAACATTGGATTTCCTTCGTCGTTGGATTCTCCACGCTCACGTTCCTGCACATCGTGGCCGGCGAACAAGCCCCCAAATGGCTGGCCATCCAGAAACCTTTGCCGACCACCGTCTGGATCGCTTATCCGATGCTTTGGTTTTACAAGGCGTCCTATCCCTTTGTCGTGGCGCTCAACCGCTCAGCGCAAGGGCTGCTGCGGCAGGTCGGGTTGGAACCGGGCGTCGAGACCGAAGCGCTGCATTCCGAAGAAGAGTTGCGCTTGTTGCTCTCCGCCTCCCAGATGCGGGCGGGCGGTTCGGCGCTCGGACGGGAGATTGTGCTCAACGCACTGGATTTGCGACGGCGCATCGCCCGCGAAGTGATGCGCCCGCGCAATGAAATTGTCAGTCTGGACACGGACGCCAGCATCGCGGAATGCCTCGACGTGGCGGAGAAAACCCGCTACTCGCGTTTCCCGTTGTGCGAAGGCGGGGACCTCGACAAAACCCTCGGCGTGATTCATATCAAGGATTTGTATGCCATGCGTTTGAAGGCCCGGCAGGCGGCGGAGCTGACCGCCGTGGCGCGCAAATTGATCTATGTGCCGGAGACCGCGCGACTGGAAAAACTGCTCCAGCTCTTTCTCGAACGGAAACTGCACTTCGCCATCGTCGTGGATGAATACGGCGGCACGGTGGGCATGGTGACTTTGGAAAATATTTTGGAGGAACTGGTGGGCCAGATTCAAGACGAGTTCGATCAGGAGAAGCCGTTGCTGGTCAAGACAGGCGACCTGACGTGGGAAGTGGACGGGGCCTTACCGTTGCATGAATTGGGCGAGCTGGTGGGCGAAGCCTTGCGCGAGGAAGGCATCAACACCACCAGCGGCTGGGTGACGCAGCGGCTTGGCGGCTTTCCGAAAGCAGGGGATGTGTTTTCCGTGGGCGCGCATGAGTTACGCGTCGAGCAAATGGACGGCATGCGCGTGGCGCGACTGAAACTCACACGGCGGACGTGAAAAGCCAGGTTCCGCGGAATCGCCTCGGCCGCCGGCGAACCACCGACGCGATTCGACAAACCCGCCACCGCGGGCACTGGCTTGGATTGCATTGCGGGTGACGAAGCGCCGAGTTGGAGTCCAAGCTTCAGCTTGTTCCGAGGTTGAAAGGTTCGACTGGCTGAAGCCTGAACTCCAACAACTGATTCCGCTGGCGCGTGTTCATTCCGTCTCGGCACGAACAAGACGGTGGTACTCCTCGCGAAACTTTTCCACCAACGGCGACCGGCTCAACCTGTGGTTGTCGAGCGTCGTCGCCTGGACAATGCCCCATGAACTAAGCGACAGAAAAACGCTCTGCACTTGCTGAAGCCCTTTTGGAAAGATGGTGGTTTCCTGCGTTTCAATCTTCAACTTCCGGCAAATCTCCAAAACCACGGCGCGTGTTACGCCGGGCAGAATTCCACTGACCAGCGGCGGCGTGCAAACCGTATCGTTCTCGATCCAAAAAAGATTGCTGCTGGCGGCTTCGATGACTTCACCATTCGTGTTCAGCAGCAACGCTTCATCGGCACCGGCGACATCGGCTTCGGCACGGGCGAGAATTTGTGGCAGCTTGTTGCAGGTCTTGAATTGCGCGAGTGGCTCGTTCGCCGGCAGTCGAACTGATGAGGTAATCAAGCGCCATTGCGGTGGATTCTTCGGATCAATGTCAGGCGCAGAATGCAACGACATGACGACGGTGGGACGATCCGCGCCTTTGGGCGAATACCCGCGCGGCCCGACACCACGAGAAAGTGTGAGGCGCAAAAGAGATTCCGGCATTTGGTTTCGCTCGATGAGTTGCGCGGCAAAATCGCGCAGCGCATCGGGAGAAAGCGGCGGGCGCAGTTTCAGAAACTCCGCGCCGCGTTGCAGCCGCTCCAGATGTTGCGCCCAACGAAATGGTTTGCCATTGCAAACACGGATGGTTTCAAACAAACCGTCGCCGTAGAGAAAGCTGCGATCAAACACGGAGACGACGGCTTGTGCTTCGGGAACGAAATTGCCATTCAGAAAGACGAGCATCGGGATTTATTACGGTATTCAGGTCGAGACACGGAGAAAAAATTGAAACGAAATCAGGTTTCGGTTCCTTCCAGCTCGGCGTTCCTTTGGCCAAGTTGGATAGAATCCCCTTACGCCAGGAGTTTCGTCACCACTTCGCCCGCCACATCCGTCAGCCGGAAATCCCGGCCGGAAAACCGGTAGGTCAGTTTGGTGTGCTCGATGCCGAACAGGTGAAGAATGGTCGCGTGAAGATCGTTGATGTGAATCGGATCTTTGACGACGTTCCAGCCGATATCGTCCGTCTCGCCGATGATCTGCCCGCCTTTGACACCGCCGCCCGCCATCCAAATCGTGAACGCGAAGGGATGATGATCGCGGCCGGTGTTGGCCTCACGTCCGGCGCGGTTTTCGCCCAAGGGCGTCCGGCCAAACTCCGAACCCCACACGACCAACGTGGAATCGAGCAGCCCGCGTTGCTTGAGGTCTTTGAGCAATGCGGCGATCGGCTGATCAGCCATCTGGCAGTTGTGCGTCAACTCCGCGTTCAAGTTGCTGTGGTGATCCCATGATGCATGGAAGATGTTGACGAAACGGACACCGCGCTCGACTAATCGCCGCGCGAGCAGGCAGTTCGTCGCGAACGCCTTGAACTGGCCCGGCCCGCCGCCGCGGTCCGCCTTGATCTTCGGTTCTTCGCGATTGATGCCGTAAGCGTCGATCGTGGCCGCCGACTCGCCGGTTAAGTCCATCAATTCTGGCGCGGCCGTCTGCATGCGGAACGCCAGTTCGTAAGCGGCGATGCGGCTGGCGATTTCCGGGTCGCCAACTTGTTTGTGGCGCAGCCTGTTCAAATCATTCACCGTGTCCAAACCGTAATGCTGCATCTCGGGCGTGATGCCGGGCGGGTTGCTGAGGTTCAACACGGGATCGCCTTGATTGCGGAACAGCACTCCAGCGTGCGTGGATGGCAGAAAGCCACTCGACCACAACGACGCGCCGCCGCTGGTGCCGCGTCCGGCCGTGAGCACCACGTAGCCCGGCAGATTTTGCGATTCGCTGCCCAGGCCGTAAGTCATCCACGCGCCCATCGTCGGCCGCCCGAACACTGGCGAGCCGCACTGCATCATGAGCTGCCCGGGATGATGATTGAACTGATCCGTGTGCATTGAGCGAATCCACGCGACGTCATCGACACACGTCGCGAGATGCGGCAGCAGATCGGAAATATCCATGCCGCACTGGCCGTATTTCTGAAACTTGCGCGGGCTGCCCATCAACCGCGCGCCTTCCTTTTGAATGAACGCGAACCGGACTTTCTCCAGCATTGAATCGGGCAGTTTCTGTCCGCTCAATTCGTTCAGCTTCGGTTTGGGATCGAACAAATCCATCTGGCTCGGCGCGCCTTCCATGTAGAAGAAAATGCAATTCTTTGCCTTGGGCGCGAAGTGCGGCGCTTTGACGGACAGCGGTGTGGTCGGCGCACCATTCTTCTGCGATTCCGCGGCGAGCAACCCTTCCCGCGCAAGCAGCGAAGCAAAAGCCAGTGTGCCAATGCCACTGGCACTCGTCGCCAGAAAAGCGCGGCGGGTCATCTTGACGATCTCGCGCGGGTCAAAGTCATTCTTCATGCTCAATTCCTCGTAACGAATTCGTCCAGGTTCATAATAACACGACCCAACGCCACGAGTGTCGCTTTTTCCGCGTCGCCCTGCGAGGCATCTCCGTTTGCGCCGAGGATTTTCGCGGCGCTTTCCGGGCGTGATTGCACCAGCCGCAGTTGATCATCGTAAAGCTTCATCAGGCGATTCATTTCCGCCTTGGTCGGTGCGCGTGACAAGCAAAGTTCGAAGGCGCGTTTGATGCGCCCATCCGTCCCTACCGACCCTTCAGCCACGCGTTTGCCCAGCGCCTGCGCACACTCGAAGAAGACCGGATCGTTCAACAGTGTGAGCGCTTGCAAGGGAGTGTTGGAACGTTCGCGGCGTGTGCAGGTCACGTTGGAGTCGGGCGCGTCGAAGGTCATCAGCATCGGGTACGGCACGGTGCGTTGGAAAAAAATATACATGCCGCGACGATATTTCTCCGCACCGTCGCTTTCCTTCCATCTGATCGAATTGGCGTAGCCGAGCGCGGCGATGTCTGCCGGCAATGGCGGCCGGATGCTCGGCCCGCCGATGGCGGGATTCAGCAGACCACTCGCGGCGAGATAAACGTCCCGGACGTTTTCAGCTTCGAGCCGCAAACGACTCTGCCGGGCCAGCAGGATGTTGTTCGGGTCACGATCCAACAAGTCGGGTCGGTGGTTTGAAGACTGACGATATGTCGCCGATGTTACGATCAGTTTGATCATCTCTTTCTGGCTCCAGCCGCAACCTGGTTGAGGGTTGAGAGTTGAAGGTTGAGAGTTCAAAGGGGACATGAACGTGACGGCCAACCAGTCGAGCAATTCAGGATGCGACGGTTTCTCGCCGCGCGTGCCGAAATCGTTCAGCGTGGCGACGAGGCCGCGCCCGAACAGGTGATTCCAGATGCGGTTGACGGTCACGCGCGCGGTCAACGGATTGGCCGGGTCCATGATCCAGCGCGCCAGGTCGAGGCGGTCGGGTTTTTCACCGCGCGGTTTGAGCGGTGGCAAGATTGCGAGCGTGGCGGGCTGGACTTGATCGCCGGGGCGGAGGAAATCACCGCGAAGGTGGATGGCCGTTTTGCGCGGTTTGTCGTTCTCAGCAAGTGTCTGCGCTTTGGTGTCCGGAAACTTTGGTTCTTTCCTGGTATGCTCCAAAACCGGTTTGTTCAGCTCTCTCGCTTCGGGATCAACTTCCTCGCGAAAATAGCGCGTCAATTCCGCCTTCTGTTTTTCGGTGCGCTGGTCGGCGGGCGTCTCCCAAATCGCGATGATCTCATCCGATATCAAACTGGCTTTGAGCGGACGCGGCGATGAAGTAGCGGAGAGACGAAAGTCACCGATGGTGTGTTCCGAACCGTATTGCTGGTCAAGCGTGAAGCTGAGTTTGGCGCCAGGAGTCAAGTTGAGCGTCTCTTTGGTTTCGAACACGGCGACGTGCGGTTGGTTGGTTTGCGGAATGATGGCCCAGCCGGTTTGCGGGTCGCCGTCGATCGCCGCGGCCACCGACCAGTTCTTCTGTGAGAAATCGGCGGAAGGGTTTTGCAGCGGAATGGGCTGCGCGGCGCTTTCATTGCCCGGCTCACTGACTTTGACGGAAAACTCCGAAAGAATAAAGTTACCGTCCTTCGCCCGGCCCGGACCTGTGGCGGGGTCTTTATCATCCAAGGTTTCAAGTCGGAAGCCGGTGATATCCTTCAGGTCGGTTTTGACTTCCACGGTGTAAGTATCGGTTGCGGGATTCTTGAACGCCGTCAAAATAGATTTATTGGTTTGCGTCTTCAACGTCGCGCCGTTGGCCGAAACAGCGAGCTTCGGTTCAAGCCTCGTCCAGCGCACCGCGGTCAGTTTGCCGGCATTTTCCCACTCCGCTTGTTTGGCGGGCAATTCGTTTTTGACGTAGGTGTTGAGCGGCTTCACCAGCTTGGCGTGTTCTTCATCCCAGACTTTTTTGTCGGCTCCATATTTCGTCAATTCTTCCGGCTGCGGCGCGGGAAGGTCCTTTTCGTCGGCGTTGTTGAAGAAGGCGAAGAGCTGATAATACTCGCGCTGGGAAATCGGATCGTATTTGTGCGAGTGACACTCGGCGCAACCCACGGTCAGTCCCAGCCAGGTTGAGCCGGTCGTGTTGACGCGGTCCACCACGGCCTTGTTGCGGAACTCCTCCTGATCGACGCCGCCCTCTTTATTCGTAAGCGTGTTGCGATGAAAGCCGGTGGCCTTTTTCTGTTCCTCGGTCGCATCGGGAAACAAATCGCCCGCGAGTTGTTCGAGTGTGAATTGATCGAACGGCAGGTCGCGATTCACGGCGTCGATGACCCAGTTGCGATAGAGCCAGGCGTAAGGTCGCGGTGAATCTTTTTCGTAACCGTCGCTGTCGGCGTAGCGGGCGAGGTCAAGCCAGTGCCGCCCCCAGCGTTCCCCAAAGTGCGGCGAGGCGAGCAGCCGACCCACCAATCGTTCGTAAGCATCCGTTCGCTTGTCGTTCACAAACGCGGCCACCTCCTGCGGCGTTGGCGGCAGCCCGAGCAGATCGAAACTGAGCCGGCGAATCAGCGTGATACGATCCGCTTCGGGTGACGGTTTCAGTCTTTCCTTCTCCAACCGCGCCAGAACGAAAGCGTCGATGGGGTTGCGCACCCACTTGGAATTCTTGACTTGCGGGATCGCGGGCCGTTGAGGAGGCCGGAATGACCAATGGTCCATTTCCTTCTTGTGCACTGCCTCGCGGTCTGACGTTTGCGTCGCCGCGAGTCCACCCGCCAGCCCGCTCCAAACGCAGACCAACAACGTGACCCCGCGCAAGGCATCGGGCAGAATGTAGCGACTGGCGGCCATTTTTCGGAAATGAATTCAGGGTCAAAATAGTATCCACCCGGCTTCCGGGCAAACCTAAAAACTGCAAAGTTTGAAACCGGCGCAGTCTTGCGAATTCCGCGCGCAGCCGTAGAATCAGACGCATGATTGAACGAGTTCTCTTCGGCGTGATTGCGGCAGTACTTTCATTGGCGGTTTCCAGTCTTCCGGCTGCTGAAAAATCCCCGTCCGACCAATTGCTCGAAAAGGCCAAGACCGCTTACACAAACAACAAGCGGCAAGAGGCCATGGCACTGGCGACACAAGCTATCGAAGTGGAACCGAAGAATCCACGGAGTTACTTTGTGCGCGCCCGGTTCCACGAGGAAAGCCATGAGCCGGCCAAGGCTATCGCTGATTACGATGAGGCGATCAAACTCGATCCGCGCCTGGCGGACGCGTATCAGCACCGCGGCGGTGAACATTTCAAGCTGGCGCACATCAAGGAATCGCTGGCGGACTTCGACAAGTTCATCGAGCTGGTGCCGTCGCAGGCGCCGTATCACTGGCAACGAGGGATAGCGCTCTACTACGCGGGACGATTTGAAGAGGGGCGCAAACAATTCGAGTCGCATCAAACAGTGAATCCCAACGACGTGGAGAATGCGGTCTGGCATTTCCTGTGCGTGGCGCGCGCGGACGGTGTGGAAAAGGCCCGCGCCGCGCTGATTCCGATCAAGGGTGATGCGCGCGTGCCGATGATGGAAGTCCACGCGCTCTTCGCCGGCAAAACCAAACCGGAGGATGTTTTGAAAGCCGCCGGAGCGGGTGGGCCACCGACGTTGCGACTCAACCACCAGTTATTCTACGCGCACTTGTATCTCGGTTTGTATTTTGAAGCACTTGGCGACGACAAGCAGGCCCGCGAACACATCGCCAAAGCGGCCGGAGAATTCCAGACGGGGGACTACATGGGCGACGTGGCGCGCGTGCATCTGCAATTGCGCTGGCCGAAGGACAAATCTGCTGCGAACGGGAGCAAGTCGCCTTTATGTGAAGTTACGCTGAAGGCGTGGCTACAAAATGGATTTCGGTTTTCAGCCTGCCAACCCACCCCCAACCCCTCCCAGGAGGGGAGCAACTTTGTGGCGCGTCTGAAACCATTTCCCCTCCTGGGAGGGGTCAGGGGTGGGTTTCGGCAAGTGGAAATCCATTTGTGCAACCATGCTAATCACGTGATGTTGCCGTCGCAAAATATTCGCGCTGTGTTTGAAGATTGAGCGCCGCGAGAAAGCCGCTGGCCTTGGCGATGGTTTCGTCGTACTCGGCGGCTGCGTCTGAGTCAGCCACAATGCCGGCGCCGACGTTGAAAAAGATCTGTTGTTCCCGCCGGACGGCTGAGCGGATAATGATGCTCAACTGACTTTCGCGATTGAATCCGAGATAGCCGAGCGCGCCGGTGTACGGACCACGCGTGACCGGTTCGAGTTCGTCGATGATCTCCATTGCGCGGAATTTCGGCGCGCCGGTGATGCTGCCGCCGGGAAAACAGGCGGCGAACGCGGCGAAGTGCGTCACGTCGGAGCGCAACCGGCCTTCGACGGTGGAGACGAGATGTTGCACTTGCGGATAGCGCTCCAATCGGACGAGTTCGGGGACTTGCACGCTGCCGAATTCACAGACTTTACCCAGATCATTTCGCAACAGATCGGTGATCATCACCAGCTCGGCCATTTCCTTGGGGCTGGTCTGGAGTTCGTAGGTGAGTTGTGCATCGCGGGTCGGATCGGCGGAACGCGGGCGCGTGCCCTTGATGGGGCGCGTTTGAATGTGCGGCCCGCTCAATCGCAGAAAAAGTTCGGGCGAGGACGAGGCAATTTGAAATTCGCCGCAATCCAGATACGCGGCGAACGGCGCCGGTGAGACGGCGGAAAGTCGGAGAAAGAATTCCCAACCGGATAAATCACAATCAGCGGCGAGACGTTGAGAAAGGTTCACCTGATAAATGTCGCCGGCGCGGATGTACCGTTGCGCGCGTTCGACGGCAGTGATGAATTCGGCGCGCGTGAGATTGGAGGTGATGGGTGATGGGTGATGGGTGATGCGTGATGCGTGATGCGCGGACAGATTTGCTTTTGATTCCAGTCGGCTTTGCCACTGCGCAAGTTGCTCTTGAGCGCGTCGTTCACTGCGCGAACCGTCCACAGCAAGACCGGTGGAAACGATCCACGTCTTGCCGAGTCGATGATCAAAAACCACGAGGCTGTCGTAGAAACCGACGTGGCAGTCGGGCAACTCAAGATCGTTGATGGCGTGGCGAGGGAGCTTCGGTTCCACAAAATTCTTCAGGTCGTAGCCCCAGTAGCCGAAGCAGCCGCCCAAAGGAAATGGCAGATCGACTTCATCGAGCAGTTCGTAGCGGGCCATCAAACCGTCCAGGATGCACCAGGGATTGCCGAATTGAATGTCGCGAGTTTCGCCGGACACCAGTTCACAACGCGAGCCAAGCGAACGAAACGTCAGAAATGGTCGCGCGGCAACGAAAGAATACCGCGTCTGTGGCGAATCGAACAACGTACTGCGCAAAAGCACGACCCCCGGCTCGCCCTGCAATTGTTCGACCAACAACTCCGGCGTGTGGGCGGTTGAAATTTCCTGGATCAGGGGGCGCACTTGACTTTGAACGTTGGATTGTTCGGGGTTCACAATTTCAGATATTTTGACAGATTCTTCCCCATTTTCAATGGACTCACCAGCGCTAGATTCAACCGTTCTGGCCGGAAGAAGTCTCGAGCGACCGAGCGGATTTGAGTCGCGGTCACTTCACCGAGACGTTGTTTGATTTCCGCCGGCTGAATGATTTTGCCGTAGCCGAGCAGTTGTTCGCCCAGCCACATCATCTGGTTCTCGGTGCTTTCCAGACTGAGATCGAGCTGGCCGATCACGTAATCACGGGCGCGACGGAGTTCAGCGGCGGTTGGAATTGCTTTAGCGAGGCGGCGAAGTTCGCGCGTGATGAGTTTCAGTGTTTGGGGGAGTTTGTCGGTGTCAAGGCCGGCGGAAAGGACGAGGTCGCCGGTGTCATCAAAAAAGGCGAGCGAACTGTAAATGCTGTAAGCCAGGCCGCGTTCTTCGCGGATTTCCTGGAAGAGCCGCGAACTCGTGTTCTCGCCAAGGATCGTGTTGAGCAGGCGGAGGGCAAAGCGGCGTTCGTCGTGGCGCGAACAAGTTCGGATGCCGAGCGCAAGCTGGGTTTGTTCCGTCTTTTTGGTGAACAACCGGAGGCGCGGCTTCACCTGAGTACTTTCGGCGGGTGGGAAATGCGGGCGTTTGCCGGGAGTGAAGCGCGCGGCAAGACGTGTGATCGCATTAGCGACTTGTCGGTGCTGCAAGTTTCCGGCGGCGATCACCAGCGTGCTTCCGGTGACATAGTTGCGTCGCAGGTAGTCAAGGAAATGGCCGCGCTGCATCGCATCGAGCGTTTTTTCCGTGCCGGTGAGCGGGCGGCCCAACGGTTGATCCGGCCAGAGGGTTTCATTCAACAGTTCCTGGACGTGATGTTGCGGTTGGTCGAGATACATCGCCAGTTCTTCCTTGATGACGCCGCGTTCCTTCTCGATTTCAGCGGGATCAAACTTCGAGTTGAGGAACATGTCCGTGAGCACGTCGAGCAGTTCGTCGAAACGATCGTGGCGCGCCTTGGAATAAAAACAGGTGCTGTCCTCGCCAGTGAAGGCATTGAGGTAACCGCCGATGCCTTCAACCGCCTGCGCAATTTCCCGGGCGGAACGTTTGTGGGTGCCTTTGAACAGCATGTGCTCGATGAAATGGGAGACGCCATTCAACTCCGCCGGCTCGTAACGTCCGCCGACGCCGACCCAAAGTCCCAGACTCACGCTGGCCATGTGCGGCATTTCCGCCGTGGCGAGGGTGAGTCCGTTTTTGAGATGGGTGAGGTGATACACGGATTGGCTGAGAGTGGAGAGTTGAGAGTTGCGGGTCGTTCAATCAGGCGTAGGGCGTGGGAAACATGAGACAGGGAAGTTGCCGGGGATCTGTCTCATTAACGCCAGAGTCATGATCGTTCATGCCGCGAGGATAACAGAGCGGCCAGTTGACACAAGCAGCAGGGTGGGCTGAATGATCAGAAAGCTGTCAGCGGGCGCGACGAGAAGGAAAAACGAGAAGGAAAAAGTACAGGCCGGAGAGAAAACTCCCCGGCCTGTCTTGTGCATTGTCCGCTTACGAGCAGCCCAGGCTTTCGCCGCAGTTGAGGCACTTGTAACAAGCGCCGTTGCGCACGGCGACGTGACCGCAGTTCGGACACGTGGGCGCGTCCTGTTGGAAATGGGCGACAGTATCGCTCAGACTGGTGATGGTCCTGACCCGCACGGTGGTGCCGTGCCGCTCGTGCCCGTTGCCCCCCGACGCGGATTTCAACTCCAGGACGTCCGTGTCTTCCGACAATGGCAATTCGGGCACGGGGCGGTTGATTTTTTTCTTCAGTTCGTCCTGCAAGCCGGGGATGGCCAGCTCCGGCTGGTTGCGCGTCGCGTTGCTCGCTTCGCGATAGCCGGGAATGAATTGCACCGCCATCCAGCGGAAAACGTAATCAATGATCGACGAGGCATTGCGGATATCCGGGTTCTTGGTGAAGCCGGAAGGCTCGAAACGTTGATGCGCGAATTTCCTGACCAACGCCTCCAACGGCACCCCGTATTGCAACGCGAGACTCGTCAACGTGCCAATGCTGTCCATCAACCCGCCGATGGTGGAACCTTCCTTGGCCATGGTGATGAACAGTTCTCCCGGCTGGCCGTCGCCAAACAACCCGACGGTGAGATAGCCTTCGTGCCCGGCGATGTCGAACTTGTGGGTCAGGGCGGTGCGGGTATCCGTCAGACGACGCCGCAGGGGTTGTCCAGCCAGCGCCCGCAACTTGGAAACTTCGGCTTCAAGTTCGGCGATTCGCTTTTCCAGCGGGGCCGTGAGGTTCGCGGCTTCGATCTTGCCGCCGCCTTCGTTGGTTCTTTTTGTATTGAGCGGTTGCGAACGTTTCGAGCCATCGCGATAAATGGCGACACATTTGAGGCCCATTTTCCAAGCCTGAAGGTAGGCATCGGCGATGTCGGCCACGGTGCATTCGTTCGGCAGGTTCACGGTTTTTGAAATCGCGCCGCTGATGAACGGCTGGGTGGCCGCCATCATTTCCAAATGGGCCATGTAGGGAATGCTGCGTTTGCCCCGATAGGCCTTGAAGGCGCAATCGAACACTTCGAGATGTTCGGGCTTGAGTCCGCTCCGAACCATCTGGCCGTTGTCCTCGACATCCTCAATGGTGTCAAACGCCTCGATGTGCGCGATGATGTTTTTGATTTCGTCCTCGCTGTAACCAAGGCGGTGCAGCGCCTCGGGCACGGTGCGGTTGACGATCTTCAACATGCCGCCGCCGGCGAGCAATTTGTATTTCACGAGCGCGATGTCGGGTTCGACGCCGGTCGTGTCGCAGTCCATCAAGAACGCGATGGTGCCCGTGGGCGCCAGCACGGTGACCTGCGCGTTGCGATAGCCAACCTGCCGGCCGCGTTCGAGGGCGCGATTCCAGCAAGCGCGCGCTTCGTCCTTGAGATAATTGAATTCCTGGCTCGGTTGAATGTCCTCCACGGCATCGCGGTGCAGTTGAATGACACCCAGCGTGGATTCGACATTGTCCTTGGCCAGCGGCTTCGGGACATGCGCGCAACGGGCGTCGTCGTAGCCCTTAAAGGCTCCCATGGCGCTGGCGATTTCGGCGGACTGTTCGTAGGCGTGACCGGTCATCACGGCGGTGATGGCGCCGGCCAGTGCGCGAGCCTCGTCCGAGTCGTAAGCGAAGCCGTAGCTCATGATGAGCGAGCCCAGGTTGGCGTAGCCGAGGCCCAAGGTGCGGAAGATGTGGGAATTCTCCGCAATCTCCTTGGTCGGATAGCTGGCATTATCGACGATGATTTCCTGCGCCGTGATGAAGATGCGCACGGCGGCCTTGAATCGTTCGATGTCGAACACGCCGTCCTCGCGTTTGAACTTCATCAGGTTGAGCGACGCCAGATTGCAGGCGGTGTTGTTCAGGAAAACATATTCCGAGCAGGGATTCGTGGAGTGAATCGGTTCGGTGCCTTTGCAGGTGTGCCATTTTTGAATCGAGCCGTCGTATTGCATGCCGGGGTCGCCGCAAATCCAGGTGCCCTCGGCAATTTTGTTGAGCAAGGTGCGCGCATCCTTTTTCGCCAGCGGTTTGCCGGTCGTGATGGCCCGCGTCCACCATTCCTTGCCATCGATTGCCGCCTGCATAAATTCGTCGCTGGCGCGCACGGAGAGGTTTTCGTTTTGATACATGACGCTGCCGTAGGCGTCGCCGTTGTAAGAACCGTCGTAACCTTGCTCGATCAGGGCCCACGCTTTCTTTTCCTCCTTCTGCTTGGCGTCGATGAATTCCTCGATGTCGCCGTGCCAGTCGCGGAGGGTGTTCATTTTGGCGGCGCGACGGGTCTTGCCGCCGGATTTCACGACGTTGGCGACTTGATCGTAAACCTTGAGAAAGGACAGCGGGCCGCTGGGCCGCCCGCCACCGCTCAACTTCTCCTTGCTGGAACGCAATGGCGTAAGGTCGGTGCCGGTGCCGGAGCCGTATTTGAAGAGCATGGCCTCGCTGTACGCCAGGCGCATGATGTCCTCCATGTTGTCCTGGACGGACTGGATGAAACAGGCGCTGCCTTGCGGGTATTCATACTGGGTGTTGGCCCGCTCCGCCTCATTGCTCTGCCGGTTGTAAAACCAGTTGCCGCGGGAGGAGTGTTTGCCAATGCCGTACTGATGGTAAAGGCCGACGTTGAACCAGACCGGGGAGTTGAAGGCGCCGTATTGATTGACACAGAGCCAGGTCAGTTCATCAAAAAATACCTCCCCGTCCGCCTTGCTGAAATACCCGTCCTTCACGCCCCAGTCGGCAATGGTCCGGCAGATGCGATGCACCAACTGGCGCACGGAGGTTTCGCGCTCGGGCGTGTTTTGCTCGCCGTAAAAATATTTTGACACGACGACTTTCGTGGCGAGCATCGACCATGACTTTGGTACCTCCACATTCTCCTGCTTGAAAATCACCTTGCCGGCGTCATCGGTGATCTCGGCCGTGCGCCGATCCCACTCGAGCTGGTCGAACGGCTTGATTTCCGGGTCGCTGAAGATGCGCTGGACGCGCACGTATTCTTTTGATGAAGGCGCCCGCTGCGGAGTGGAGCGGGGCGTGGTAACCCGCGAGATGCGACGGCGGGTTTGAACTGCAGGCGACACTAACTGTTCAGGTGCGTCGATCATGGCTTGTTCCTTTTGGACTGGGTTAAATTTTGCTGCTGACACTCGTCTTCCGACCATCTCGCTCGGACAATCAGCCGGATTTTTAGAAAATACTCCCCATTGTCGGAATATCAGCGAATCTTCCCGGTTCGCCAGATACCCCATTACTAGGGGAACTGCGACAGGGTATCCACTACCTATTGGGGGCACAAGAAAAATTTTAAAATATTTTACTCCAACGTTATTCCCCGCGCTTGAGCGACACAAACAGCTTGCGGAAAAGGCTTTTGACCACTTGTTCCCAACGGTGAATAACATTGTGGACGAAACCAAACCGACCATCACCGCGAAATTCGGGCGTGAGTTTTTTTAAACTTGCGGACCGGTTCGACGGTTTTTGGTCGGGCTTTCGGAATCAACCTGATCGGGCAGCCTTCAAAACCGAAGGCCCGTCGTAATTCGCCGGCGAGATGTTTTTGGTAGGAGTCGGAAAATAATTCATCGCGGTTGACGAACAACAGAAACGTGGGCGGCGACTGCTGGACTTGCGTGGCGTAATAAAATTTCAGCCGGTGTCCCGCGGCGCTGACCGGTTGTCGTCGCTCAACCGCGTCTTGCAACATCCGGTTCAACAACGCCGTCGGAATTTTCTGCTGCAACTGCGCCGCCACATAACGCACCGCTTCCAAAAAACGGTCGAGATGAAAACCGGTCTTCGCGGAAGTAAAAATGACCGGGGCATAATCCAGAAAAAAAAGTCGCTCCTGAACCCATTGCCCGAATTCTCCCAACGTTGTGAGTTGCTTGGGGCCACCATCACGATTGCGAACCTTGGCGTTGCGTCGGGCAATCTCCGCTTCGCGCGCCTCGCGCACCTGGGTGTCCACCAGGTCCCATTTGTTGATCACCACGATGCAGGCCTTGTGCTCTTCAGTTATCTTGGCGGCCACTTTCTTGTCCTGCTCCAGAATGCCGGCCTCCGCGTCCAGCACCAAAATCGCCATGTCGCAGCGGGCGATGGATTCCTCCGCGCGCTTGACGCTGAAGAATTCAATCGAATCGCCGATGCTCCGGGTTTTTCTCATGCCGGCAGTATCGATCAACACGTACGACTGCCGGATGCCTTCCGTCTCCACTTCAAACGGCACATCGACCGCATCCCGCGTGGTGCCGGGGATTGGACTGACGATGACCCGCTCGGATTTAATCAGCGCATTGATGATGGACGATTTGCCGACGTTGGGACGGCCGACGATCGCAAGCTTCAAAGCGGGTCGAGAGTTGAGAGTTGAGAGTTGAGAGTCCGGCGGCGGTGCGGCTTCGGAATGCGCGTCGAGTGGAAGCAAAGCGACGGCTGCACTCATCAATGCCTCAATCCCTTCGCCATGAATCGCGCTGACGGGAAAAACCTTTTCGAAACCGAGTTCTGCGAACTCCAGGGCGTTTGTTTCCGCGCGGAAGGTGTCCACTTTGTTCACTGCCACGAGGACCGGTTTTCCGCTTTCCCGCAATCGTCCAGCTACTTCCCGGTCCAACGGCACAACGCCCTCCTGCACATTGACGACCAGAATGATGACGTTGGCGGCATCGATGGCCAGACCAACCTGTTCGAGCGCGGCCTTGAGGATGACATCGCCGGCTTTTTCGCGACGCAGCAGACCGATGCCGCCGGTGTCCACCAACGTGAAGGGCCGCCCGCCCCATTCCGCTTCGGCGCTCACGCGGTCGCGGGTCACCCCCGGTTCGTCGTGGACGATGGCAATGCGCTTGCCGGCGATGCGATTAAACAACGCCGACTTGCCGACGTTCGGGCGACCCACAATGGCAATTAGAGCTGACATGATTTCGAAACAAAATGCTGAAGTCCCTCAAGGCGCGAAGACCTCAACGCGCGCAACGAAAGAATTATCGCCCACAAAACCGCTCGAACGCGCCGCCGAACAGGTCCTTCACATCCCGTTCGATTTCTGTCCGCGCCGGTTGCCAGCCGGTTTTCGCGAGGTCGGAGTATTTCTCGACCAACACTTGCGCGATGATCCGCCGGCTGTGTTGCCATTTGTAAACGATCTGGTCGAGCACTCGCGCATCGGAATGTTGCGGTGTGAAACTCAAGCCGATCAACTCCAGTCGCATCCGCGTCATCTCCTCGATGATGCTCGGCACGTTGGTGAACCACCAGCAGCCGAAAATGTGCAGGTTGCGAAACTTGCGCGCCAGCACGCAAAGCTCATGTTGACTTTCCCGCGCCAGCGCCGTGACCAGGAATTTGTTCTCCGGGTATTGCGCGCAGAGATTTTGCACTGTGGTCAGATTGCTGAGGCCCACTCCGTCACCCGCCAACTTCAATTGTGGATTCACAGCGCGTTTCACTCCCGGCATCAGCGCCAGAGGCAATCCAAACTCGCGGCAATGCGGGAGGACGGCTTCTTCAATCAGCTTGGAACTGATGTTGCGGGAAGGAAATTCAAAATCCGGCGGAATGGAAACCATCAGGTAACGCGCGTTCATCCGCTTCGTCCAATCCTCCAGAAAACGGCGCACTTCGCTGAAGAAGGTTTTGACCGGCTGGCTCGCCGTCACCTTGTAACCCCAGCGCGCGAGTTTGGGCGCAGTCTCCGGCCACCACAACAGCAACGGGTCGATTCGCAGCGCGGCGGTGAAGCGTTCATCTCGGCGAAATCCCTTTTCCCACACCGGCCGTTCAAGATCATCGAATGGCGAGTTGCTCATGCAGATGGACTTCACGCCGCCCAATTCCATGCAGCGCGTGATGTGGTTCTCCACGTTCTGGCCGGCAAACCACTGCCGCAGCGCTGGCAGGTCGCGCTTCTTCACGTCCAAGCCCAGCGCATTCAACGTGGTCAACACGCCGCGACACGCCTCCGAGACGGGTGAGTGTTGGATAAACAGCGCGTCCCAGATCAACTGCGCCTGTTCAGTCTTGGACAGCGCCCAGAATTTTTCGTACGGGAGATCGAAGTTACGAAACGCCTCTGCCACGAGATAATGGTAAACCAGCAAATCGTCGATGCCCCAGAGCAGCAGGTCGCCGAAAGCCGGATCGTAAAGGTGAGTGTGAATGTCCGACACCGGCGTGGACATCACCAGGTCTTCAATCTGTTTGGCGAACGGGACGCGGCTGGCTTCGGCAAGAATGGCTTTCATCACGGCCGGAGAGTAAGAATAATTTTAGCCTGCGGCGACAAGAATTTCCACTCGTAGCCGCCGAGGTAAGGAGGCGGACTGGGAATCTTTCATCGGTTTTTGCTCTGGTCAATCTGCTTCTTTAGCGCGTCTGTCACAATTAACTTGCGCGACAGCCGCCGCGCCCGTCGCACCCAGTAGCGGTCGCGCTTGCGCTGAAACGCCGGCGCGTGCACGTCGTCCTCCAAAACGTCCTTCAACTGGGCGCGCGCCAGATCCGGTTGATCTTTGGAGGCATAAAGTTCGGCCAATTGCACCTGGGCGCGCGGATACGAATGGTTCTCGGTAACCTGCTGCCAGATGGAAAGCGCCGCCTCGGTTTCGTTCAACGCCATCAACGTCTCCGCCAACGCCATCATCGAGTATCCGTATTCGTGTTTGGGATTCTCGGCGCAAACGCGTTCGAGCAACGGACGCGCCTCCGTTGGACGTTTCAGCCGGAGCAGACATTGGCCCAGGTGGGAGCGCGTGTCGATGTCCTGCGGGTCGCGTTCCAGCGCGGCGCGGTAACAGGTTTCGGCCTGGCCCAGCTTGCCCTGTTGAAAATAAATGTCGCCGAGCTGCGAATGATGATGCGCCTTGTCGAGATGATGAATCTGCGCCTGGAGTTGCTTGATTCGTTTGCGCTCGTGAGCGCCGGGCAGTTCAAATCCGCGCGTGGCCGACGGCGCAGCGCGATAGACCCAGAAATAATACAGCACGGCCGCCAATCCGAATCCGATGAAAATGAACAAGGCCCAAAGCCATTCCTCACGTCGGATCGCATCAATGAACATCCAGAGTTGAAAGGCAAAAACCGGCACGAGCCAGGGATTGCCTTTCAAGTAATCCCAGTTGGTCACGTCTTGGAGGAGCGAGGCAACCATTGTTCAAAGGCTAGGGTGGGTAGCGCCGGGTTGCAACCAAACTTTCCCGACGAATGACGGTGTTGCCCGGGAAGTCAAAGCAGGACTCGATCAAAATCTTCAGCTTGTTTTCGCCTCGCAACTGGCCTATCTGTCTGCGGGCATTGCCGATATGAACAAGACCCTCGTCATCGTGCCGACCTATAATGAGCGGGAAAATCTTCCCGCCCTCGCAGCGCGCGTGCTTGCCCTGCCCGTTTCCGTTGACCTGCTCGTGGTCGATGACAATTCGCCGGACGGCACCGGCAAGGTCGCCGATGAACTGGCGACGAAGCATCCGTCCATTCACGTCTTGCATCGCGCCGAGAAGAACGGACTGGGCCGGGCGTATTGCGCCGGCTTCGCCTGGGCGCTGGAACACGGTTACGACTTCATCCTGGAGATGGACGGTGATTTTTCCCACAACCCGGATGACATCCCGATGTTACTTGAAGCCGCCAAAGATGCGGACCTCGTGCTCGGCTCTCGCTATTGCAACGGCATCCGCGTCATCAACTGGCCGTTGAGCCGGCTGATGTTGAGCAAGAGCGCCGCCAAATATGTGAAGATCATCACCGGCATGCCGTTCACCGATCCCACCAGCGGCTTCAAATGTTTTCGCCGTCACTCCCTGCAAACCATCGACCTGAACGCCGTGCGATCCAACGGTTACAGTTTCCAGATCGAGATGACGCACAAAATCTGGCGACACGGCATGAAGATTGTCGAGGTGCCCATCATCTTCACAGAACGGTTTCAAGGCAGTTCCAAAATGTCGGGGCACATTGTCCGCGAAGCGCTGTTCATGGTCTGGCGACTCTGGTTTCAGAACGGGCTGCGGCGTCAGCCCAAGGCGCGAAAGTGATCCGGTCAATTGCCTGAAGACAAAGCATCGCGTGATTGGGGCTGACTGGAAGCCAATCGGTTCAACTTGCCAGCCGCGTTTCCGCCCGTCATTGTTTGCAACATGATTACCATGATCGTCGGAACGAATCGACCGGGCAGCAACACCCGGCGCGTGGCCAACCTCATCGAGGAAATCTACACCGCCTTGCAAACACCTTTGGCTGTCATCGACCTAGCCAGATTGCCGCCGGAAATCTTCGCGCCATCTTCCTACGCCAAAAAGCCCAAGGCGTTTCAACCGTTCGCCGATGCCATTTTGGACGCCGACGGTCTCCACGTCGTCACGCCGGAATACAACGGGAGCGTCCCGGGCATTCTGAAATACTTCATCGACATGTTGAAGTTCCCGGAAAGTTTCGAGAAACGTCCCGTGTGCTTCGTCGGCCTCGCGGCGGGGATGTGGGGCGCGCTGCGGCCGGTCGAACAGTTGCAGGCCATCTTCGGTTACCGCAATGCCCATGTTTACCCGGGACGCGTTTTTCTGCCACAGATCAACGATCTGCTGGACGACGGTGGGCGATTGAAGAGCCAGGAAATCCTGGAGCGACTGAAGGCGCAAGCCGAGGGATTCATCGAGTTCGTAGAATGCCTGCGACACAAGAAATTGAGGGGAACAAAGTAAGCCAAGATGAAGCGCAGAGACTTAATTAGCCGCCTGGCAGTGTGCAGTTGGTCGTTGAAGCCCGCCACGCCACAACAACTCATCGATCAGCTCAGCGCCATCGGCCTTGCGCGCGTGCAGCTAGCGCTCGACCCGCTTCGCGAGCAGCCGCAGGTCTGGAGCAACGCTGCAGAACTTTTTGCCAGAAACGGAATCACCATCGTCTCCGGCATGATCGCTACCGTGGGGGAAGATTATTCGACCCCAGAAACCATCCGCCTCACGGGCGGCGTCGTCCCCGACCAGCACTGGGATCAGAACTGGGAGCATATTCAAGCTGATGCGGTTCTCGCCGCGGCACTGGGCATCAAACTCGTCACCTTTCACGCCGGTTTTCTGCCGCATGATGAACGCGACCCTGCCCTTCCAAAATTGCTCGACCGCATTGCGCGCATCGCCGATCTGTTCGCCGGCAAAGGATTGACGCTGGGGTTCGAGACCGGACAGGAAACGGCCGAGACGCTGAAGATTTTTCTCCAGAAACTCAATCGCCCAAACGTCGGCGTAAACTTCGATCCGGCCAACATGATTCTTTACGACAAGGGTGATCCCATCGAGGCGTTGCGGGTGCTCGGCCCGTGGATCAGGCAATGTCACATCAAGGACGCCACTAGAACCAAGGTGCCCGGAACGTGGGGCGCGGAAGTGGTCGTCGGTACCGGTGAAGTGGATTGGCCCTCGTTCTTTGCCACGCTTCAGGAAGTAGGCTTTGAAGGCGATCTGTGCATCGAACGCGAGGCGGGCGTTCAACGGGTGGCGGACATTCATGCGGCCCGGGAACTGGCGGAAAAAGTTTTGAACTGAACCGGACGCATATTCGCAGGGCCAACTCAATTTTATGAACAACCCCAATTCTCAAAACGCGGGCCGGCAGGTGAACGTTGCCGTCGTGGGCCTTGGCTTCATGGGCGTCACGCATATCAAATCGTATCAGCAGATTCCCGGCGCGCGGATCGTCGCCGTGTGCGACGCGGTGCGTTTGCCGGTGGACGGCGTGCTGACCGGCGTCAGCGGAAACATCCACGGCGCAGACGCCGTCAACCTCGGCAAGGATATCAAGACCTACAAGGCCATCGAAGATTTGCTCGCGGACGGACACTTCGAGTTGGTGGATTTGTGCGTGCCCACGCCGTTGCACGGGGCACAAGCCATTGCCGCTTTGCAGGCGGGCAAGCATGTCCTGTGTGAGAAGCCGCTCGCGCGCACCTCGGCCCTCGCTCGGAAAATCGTGAAGGCGGCAAAATCAGCCAAGGGATTTTTCATGCCGGCCATGTGCATGAGATTCTGGCCGGGTTGGTCTTGGCTCAAGGAGCTGGCCGCGCAGAACACTTACGGAAAAATTCTGACCGCCCGCTTCCGTCGCGTCTCAGCGCCGCCGGGTTGGAGTCGCGACAGTTATTTCAAGGGCGGCGATTCGGGCGGGGCATTGCTCGACCTCCACATTCACGACACGGACTTTGTGCAATTCCTTTTTGGCCGGCCGAGCAGCGTGTTCTCCACGGGCCAGAGTCGGTTCAGCGGCGCGATTGATCACGTCGTCACGCAATACAAGGTGGCCGGTGGCGCGACGATTTACGCGGAGGGAAGCTGGCTGATGACGAGCGGCTTCAACATGGCCTACACGGTCATGTTCGAGCGCGCGACGATGGACTTCGACAGCGCGCGCGGCGCCGAGGCGTTGCAATTGATGGAAGAAGGCAAGCCGGTGCGCACGATCAAACCGGAAGGCGTGGATGGTTACGTGGAAGAACTCCGCCATCTCATCGCCGCCATCCGATCCGGCCAACCGCCAACGGTGGTGACGGCGCAGGACGGCTTGAGCGCGGTGGAGATTTGCGAGGCGGAGGAGCGTTCCATCAAAACGGGGCAGATCGTTGCCCTGTAGGAAAACTGGGGATAATTTGGGCAAAAAATGTACTTGCACTGTGGTGGATTGACGGTCTATGCAGATGGCAAGCACCATTAACCCTCAAACAAAAACTACCCGCTATGAAACATTACATCGGTTTCCCAGTCATGGTCGGCCTCTTGGCCATCTGTTCCAGCGCCCACGCCAAATTCATTCCAGGGGATGTGGCTTCGGTCGGGCTGACGAACATCGTGCCGGATGTCGCCCTTTGGTACAATTCGGCCAACTATTTTACGAATGGCCCGGTTAATCTGGCGGCTCAGGTTGCAAGCCTTGGCACTTGGGAACCTTACCTCGGTTTGTTGAGTGACAGCACTTTCCTGATTTCAGCCAACACTTTCGTGGACGATGGTACTGCATCGAATATGCGGACGGCGTTGGCGTTCCAACCGGCGGCCGGCGGCCCCCCGAAACTGAGTACTATGTTCTATGACGATAGCGGTTTCCCATACACTAACAAGCATCACGAATTCCCGCCGCCGCAAAGTGGCGCCCTTAGTCGCGTGGCAGGCGATAAACGTTACGGCGCCAAGAACTTCATAGGCGGCGGTTCGGTTGCGCTTTACAACTACCCGACGTTCTTTAACTCGGATGGGCGCTTTGATGTCAATAGTCCGTTTTACAGCACGCTGGCTGCTTCAAGTGGCGGTGGGCGTGAGGCTTGCGTTCAGATCCATTCGCTAAACCCGAGCACTCTCGCGCAGACCCCGCTGTCCAAAGCCTTCGACTCCGCCTTTGGCCGTTGCTGTACCAACGCGAGTTATCCTGCAACAACTGAAAAATGGCTCACTCGTTATGGTGGACACCTGCAAGGATTGTCCGACGGAAACTTTGTGTCCGTGGTGGAAGATCACTCGCTTTTGTTTAACCCAAGCGGCAACGCTTCCTTGGCGACGATTTTCCGTCCCGACGGCTCTGTTGTGAAAGAGTCCTTCAAGGTGGCCGATGCGGACCAGTGGGCCAACGTGGCTGCTTTTAAAGGAGGTTTCTCTGTCCGACCTTCTGGCGGTGTTTTCTACTTCTATGACAACGCGGGCAATTTAATCGCTACCAACATTCAGAACGCCAGCAGTGGGCTGGTGTATGATACAGGCCGTGGCGACGGCACCCGGACTGCCTCGGACATCCGCAGCCAGTACGTTTACCTGGCCGGTGTCGCGGGCGGGACTAACGTGATGTTGTCTGTCTGGAAAGCGCAAACGGGGGCGTGGATCACCAACGCGGTCGTGAGCGAGACAGACCCCAGCGTCCACGCCTTGGATCGGGTTGATATTGCTGTGGATGCCTTAGACCGGATATGCGTGGTTTACAAGCTCAAGCCGGTTGCGGCTGACTTCCCGTTTTTTCAGGTAGCGGCTCGGGTCCTGAAGTTTGATGGCACAAACGTCACTTATCTCACTGCCTCCTTTTTTCCGTTCATCAACCACGACGAGGTCGGCATAAACGGTTTTGAGACCGTCGAGCCGAGCGTGGCGATGACGACACGGGAAATCTGCATCTCCGCCAAGGGGACGATTAACAGCACAAACAATCCAACCGGTGGGGCGGACACATGGCCGCAAACGGACCTCTACACGGTCATCAGCCATCCGGCGCCGGTGTCGACCCCAAGGCCAAATATCACAATCACGGATTCCGGCGGCAACGCAACCATCTCTTGGAACGCTGACGATGGCCTGTTCACGTTGCAAAAGACATCTACGTTGTCTCCCGCCGCTTGGTCTGACGTAAGTCCGCAGCCAGCCATTGTACCTGCGGCTGGCAACCTGAACACCATGACCGTCGCGATTGGAAGTGGAAACTTGTTCTTCCGCTTGGCGCGGTAAACTGCTGCGAAAGCAGACAACCGGGAATCAATCTGTTACTCGCAGCCTCGCGAAGTCTTCTTGTGCAACGTAACGATGCGGATCAATCATTGCGCATAAAACTAAGGCGTCACACTATCAATCCATAGCCTTGACAGTCGCCGCAAAACGTCAGAATGACACTGATAGAAAACAGCTTCATTTTTATGGATGTTACAGATACTGGTTCTAACTATTCTTCAACTCGCCGTGTGCGGGGCAAGTGTGGTTTCACGCTGATTGAGCTACTCGTGGTCATTGCCATCATCGCGATTCTGGCGGGTCTGTTGTTGCCGGTCTTGAGCAAAGCCAAGGTGAAAGCCCAGGCGATCCAGTGCATGTCCAACCAGAAGCAACTGACCTTGGCTTGGATGATGTACGCCGACGACAACCAGGATCGGGTCCCACCCAACACCAGCGGCAGCGGCAGCCGGGGTGGCTGGGTGGATGGGTGGCTGGATTTCTCCGGCAGCACCGACAACACAAACACTGTCTTCCTCGTGAACGCCAAGATCGGGCCTTACACTCGCAACATCGGCATTTATAAATGCCCTGCTGACGTTTATGATGTCAAAATACGTGGGGTCAGAATGCCGCGCGTCCGCAGCGTTTCGATGAACTCTTTTATTGGGGTTGCCCCCGGTGAGGGCTATGGTGCGAGGCAGACTCCCCCCTGTTACGAATACCACAAGCTTTCCGATATCAAGCGGCCTCCCCCGAGCAGTTTGTGGGTGTTTGTGGATGAACATCCCGACAGCATCAATGACGGCTGGCTGACCGACAGCTGGCCAGGCGGGGGTGGCTGGGGAGATTTGGCGGCGAGTTATCACGCCGGCGCTTGTGGCATCGGTTTTGCCGACGGCCACGGTGAGGTCCATAAGTGGAGGGACAAGGCCACATTGGAACCTGTGACCAAACAAACAAGGCCACGTCAAGGCGGGAGTGCCCCGAACGACACCCTCTGGTTTATGGAACGATCCACCGCGCCCGTTCAGTGAATGAGTCCCTTGGGGAACTGAAGGAACAAGCCTCACGGTCGAGGCGCGGGAGAGATTAGCGTAGCGAACGAGCCTATAGCCAGAAACCAACGAGCATTAGTCATAAACCGAAATTAGCCCGATCATGAAATTTGTCAGTCAACCCAATTACCCGGCTATCACGCGGTCGCTGCTCAATGACCTGGCGCGCCTCCTATCCTATCACAAGACAACGACGCAGCCGGTGATGACTAGCAGGCTGTCAGGCGGCAATGTCGTTATTGAGTGGACCGGATTCGGTTGGTTGCAGTCTGCGCCTGAATAGGATGACAGTCGCGGCAAAACGTCAGAATGACACTGATAGAAAACAGCTTCATTTTTTATGAATGTTACAGATACTGGTTCTAACTACTCTTCAACTCGCCGCGTGCGGGGCAAGTGTGCTTTCACCTTGATCGAACTGCTGGTGGTGATCGCCATCATCGCGATTCTGGCGGGCCTGTTGTTGCCCACTTTGGCCAAAGCGAAGCAGAAAGGCCAGGGCATCCTTTGCATGAACAACCTCAAGCAACTGGACCTTGCCTTGATCATGTACGCGGACGATTTTCAAAACCGCTTTCCACCCAACAACCAGGGCGGCACCGGCGGTTGGGTCGATGGCACCATGAACTTCGACCCGGATCATACGGACAACACAAACATCAACTACTTGCTCAACGCCAAGATTGGTCCCTACACCCGCAACATCGGCATCTATAAATGCCCGGCGGACAAATATGACTGCTCGATACGCCGGGTGCGCTACGCGCGGGTGCGCAGCGTTTCGATGAATGCGTTCATCGAGGGCGGCGCCTATAGCGGCTACAACGCCAACATCGGGGCCGTCTGGTTCCCGTCCTACTTCAAGTACGACAAGATGACCGACATCATCAAACCGCCGCCAGCTCAACTCTGGGTTTTTGCCGATGAACATCCGGACAGCATCAATGACGGCTGGATGATCAATGATCCGAGCAGCCCCAACTCCGGTTGGACGGATCTGGCCGCCAGTTTCCACAGCCGGGCCGGGGGCTTCAGTTTCGCCGACGCACATGCTGAAATTAAACACTGGCAGGATCCGGGTACCATCGAGCCAGTCAAAAAAATATCGCGTAATGGCTTTGGCGTGGCGGTCAGAGATAGGGCCTGGATAAACGAGCGATCCACTGCGCTTCGGTGATTTCACAGTCTTTTCGTAACTGGTGCCGCGCTGCATCGTTACCAATCAATGTGAATTCCAGGGACTCCCGTTGCGTCCATTAAACCAAACAGATAAGGAAAATATGAAAATAAATTCGATGCGGCCATTACCACTGATGGCATTGGCGTTTTCATTCGCCCTGGCAACCGGCGTTGCCGCAACCACACCCAAGGTCGGCGACAAGGCGCCGCTGATTGACGGCAAAGATCAGGACGGCAAAACGTTCAGGCTGGCTGACGTCGTCGGCAAGAAGATCGTGTTGCTCTATTTTTATCCGAAAGACGACACGCCGGGCTGCACCAAGGAAGCGTGCGGCTTGCGCGACCGCATGAGCGATTTGAAGAAGGACAACGTCGAAGTCATCGGCGTCAGCATGGACGACGAGGAGAGCCACAAGAAATTCATCGCCAAACACAATCTCAACTTCCCGTTGCTGGCCGACGCGGATGGAAAGATCACCGAAACGTTCGGCGCGCAGATGGTCAACCGCAAACTCTCCCGCCGCGTGAGTTTCCTCATCGGCTTGGACGGCAAGATCGCCCACGTCACGGATAATCCCTCCGCCGACGTGCACCTCAGCGAGATGAAGGAAGCCATCGCCAAGCTCGCCAGGAAATAGTCTGGTCGCCCAATTTCGTTTCCAAAGCCGGCGGAATCTCCGCCGGCTTTTTTGTGAAGCAGCCGACCGCTTGCGGAGCAACGTTCCATGCGTAAGTTAGGGCCAGGGTCATTGGAAGCAAAAGGTGTTGCATGAAAAAAATAACTTACGCATCGCTCGGTTCGTTGGGAGAAGAATTTCACCAGGCGTTTGACTCCGCATTGGCCCAGGTCCGGCTTAAATTGGGCCTGCCTTATCCGCTGTTCATCGACGGCAAACCCAGAAAGGCGAAGGGGGGAACGTTTCCGGATACGTCTCCCGCTGACACGCGAATCGTCCTCGGCCAGTTTCAATCCGGCGATCGCGCTGACACGCAACAGGCCATCGCTGCGGCCAAGACCGCGTTTCCCACGTGGCGCGATCTTGGCTGGCAGGGGCGAATCGCGGTGTTGCGCAAAGCCGCTGAGTTGATGACGCAGCGCCAGTTCGAGTTCGCCGCTGTGCTCACGCTGGAAGTCGGCAAGAACCGTTTTGAAGCCATTGCTGAAGTTTCTGAAGCGATTGATTTGATTCTCTACTATTGCCGGCAAATGGAGGAACACCACGGCTACGAAATGCCGATGGGCGGCGGCGGCGCGGAACAAACCAAGAGCGTGTTGCGGCCTTACGGCGCCTGGGCCGTCGTGTCGCCATTCAACTTTCCGCTGGCCCTGGCAACCGGCATGGCGGCAGGCGCGCTCATCGCCGGCAACACCGTGGTCTTCAAACCAGCCAGCGACACGCCGTGGTCGGGCATTTGCCTTTATGAAGTGCTGTGCGACGCGGGTCTGCCGGACGGCGCTTTCAACTTCATCACCGGCGCTGGCAATACTGTTGGCGAGGAACTTGTTGCCAATTCGCATGTTGACGGTTTTATCTTCACCGGCTCGCAGGCGGTTGGGTTGAACATCGCTCGCCGGTTCGCGCAAAAAATTCCCAAGCCCTGCATCACCGAAATGGGCGGCAAGAATCCCGCCATTATCATGCCATCCGCCAACCTGGACGATGCCACCGAAGGGGTCATGGGCTCCGCATTCGGGATGAGCGGCCAAAAATGCTCAGCCTGCTCGCGCCTTTACTTGCACAAGGACGTTTACAAACCTTTCCTTGAATTGCTGGTCGAGAAAACCAAAAAGCAAAAAGTCGGCGACCCGGTGGAAGCAGACGCTTTTCTCGGCCCGCTGATCAACCCCGCCGCCGTCAGGAAATACGAACGCGCCGTCCGCCTGGGCAAAGCGGAGGGCCGAATCGTTTACGGTGGACAGACGTTGAGAGAGGACAGTTTTGCGCACGGACATTTCGTTGAGCCAGTCATCGTGGACAAACTGCCGAAGAAATCGCGCCTGTTTCAGGAGGAGTTCTTTGCGCCGGTGCTCGCTGTCTTTGAAGTGAAGTCGCTGGACGAAGCCATCAAGCTGGCCAACGCCAGCGAATACGGCCTGACCGCCGGCATATTCACGAACGAGGAGAACGAACAAAAAAAGTTTTTTGATGAAATTGAAGCCGGCGTGACGTATTGCAATCGCCGCGGCGGCGCGACCACCGGCGCGTGGCCCGGCGTCCAATCATTCGGCGGCTGGAAAGGTTCCGGTTCAAGCGGCAAGAGTGCGCTCGGCCCGTATTATGTCACCCAGTTCATGCGCGAGCAAAGCCAGACGGTCTATTCCTCAGTTCGTCATTGACTTAGCCGCACCATCGGGAGATAGATTTATGAAAGTGAAAGCCTGCCCGAATCCCCCACGAAAACGCCCGCCGGAAAACGGTGGTGTCGGGTTCACGTTGATCGAACTGCTCGTGGTCATCGCGATTATCGCGATCTTGGCCGGACTGCTTTTGCCGACGCTGGGGCGCGCCAAAGAGGGAGGCCGTCGCTCCCATTGCATCAGCAACATGCGGCAGATCGGTTTGGGCATTCAGATGTATCGCGACGAGAATGCGGATCGCCCGCCCCTTTATCTCGTCAATCCGCACCAGTACACCTATGGCAAACCGGGCGGCAACACCGAGTATCTGGAGAAGAAAGGCGCTTTGGGAAACACCAATGTTTTCGTCTGTTTGTCCGATCGCACCAAGGGTAACATCCCGATCGATCTAGGTTGGGAATACTTCGGTGCGCCAGACGGCAATCCGAAAGCGACGAACGCATTCACCACGAGTTACGCGTATCACATGGGAGTACGTTTTCAAACCGAGCCAGAGTTGAAGCTATGGCTCTCCGATCAGATCACGCGCTGGAAGTCGCGGTTCATCGTCGCCGCGTGTCCGTGGCATCGGCACTTGTTCAGCGGCTGGACTGGCAACGTGCCTAATCTTTCCAAAGCAACCAACATCAAAGACCTTGCCCTGCGGTACGACGGCGCCGTGGATAGCTTCAAATGGCCGAGCTACAACTGGGACGAAGAGCCTTATATCACGACGAAGTGACGGTGGATTGTGGGTAGTTGCCCAAGCTTCCTGCGCGAACGTCTCTGTTGACTTCGCATCCATTTCCCGGAGTAATGGATTGAAATATGAAACGCTTCTCTCTCGCCACAACGACCAAACACACCTTCGCTCCCCTTCTCGCTCCTTTTTTAATCTGTCTGGCCTTGTTGTGGTCGGCTTGCTCCGTTCAGGCGGCGCCGCGGCACGTGTATCTCACCTGGCAAAACGACACCAGCACGACCATCACGGTCAACTACCAGACGATGGAAGAAGCCGACGTAAGTGAGGTTCATTGCGACACCCGATCGCGGAACGGGAAAATCGAAGCCTACAAATTCCACGCGACCGGTACGCGCCACAAGATCGAAGGTCTCCAAGATGGCCGCACGATTCATTGGGTCGAACTCACCCAGCTCAAACCCGGCACGACCTATTATTTCGTCGCGGGCGATGCCAAAAACGGCTTCACCGCCGAGCGCAAGTTTCAAACCATTCCCGATGGCACTCAGAAACTCCGGTTCGTGGATGGCGGCGACATGGGCACCGGGCCGGCACTGCAACCGCTGCTGCGCCAGGCGGCGCTTCAGGAGCCGAACTTTGCGGTGGTCGGCGGCGACATCGCCTACGCCGGAGATTTGCTGGCCAGTTTTGGTCTGTGGGACCGCTGGCTGGACGGCTGGGAACAATGCATGGTGACCCCAAAAGGTTTCACCATCCCGATGGTTCTCGCGATCGGGAATCACGAGGTGCGCGGCGGATACGGGCATTCACCCACCAATGCAGTTTTTTATTTTCGTTACTTCGCCCAGGTTCACGACCGCAGTTATTACTCGCGCAAGTTTGGTAAGAATTTTGTCATCTACCTGCTGGATTCGGGACACATCACACCGCAGGGTGGCGCGCAAGCGGCCTGGCTCGACGCGCAACTGGAAGCGGACAGGGACATTCCCTACCGTTTCGCTGTCTATCACGTGCCGCTGTATCCCGCCTATCGGCCATTTGAAATCGGCGGCTCAGCCGTCTGCCGGAGCAACTGGCTGCCCATCTTCGACAAGCACCACCTCACGACGGGCTTTGAGCACCACGATCACGTCTTCAAGCGCACGAAGTTGCTGCGCAACAATCGCGTTGACGAACACGGAACACTTTACCTTGGCGACGGCTGTTGGGGACAAGGCGCGCGGAAAGTGAGCAACGTGCTTCGGCCGTACGAGGCCAAAGCCGCCAGCATCCAGCATTTCTGGCTGGTGGACGTGTCGCGCAGCCGCGTGGAATATCGCGCGATCAACAAGGAAGGAAAAGTATTCGACGTATATCCTCCTGACGCCAAAGGCGCAAAGGACGCGGATAAGGTTTATGAGTCGTTGAAACAACCCGCGACACCAACTTCAGGAACTTCCACGAACAAGTGAGGGACGAGGCAGCCATGGCGATTGCCAAAAAGTCATTTCCGAAAAAGTGGGGCGATCGGAACTCAAGTCCACGCCCTCCCTACGCTTCGCAACTGCCGATAGCTGCTAAAAACTCGCGAAGCGTCTGGAGTGCGCCCGATTTATCGGCGCTTTTCATTTGCCGCTTGGGCCGCCTGCTGTAGGAGGATTCAGGCTTCGGGTTTCGGATTCCTTTCGGATCTCGGATTTCGGGCTTCGGATTTTGGGTTAATCCTCATCCTTCGGATGCACGAAGACAAACGCCGCCCGCACCGGCGCAGGCATTGGACTCTCCGCGCCCTTCACCGAACGCCAGATCACTTCGTTGAGCAACAAATCATCTGCCGCGTCTTCCTTGGTGAAGTCCATCTTGCGCGACTTTTCGCTGCCCCAAGCCAGTTTGGTGTTGCGCTCAGTCAAGTCCACATTCGCGGGCAACGCAGCGTAAGACCGCAGGTCAGGTTTCGGTTGAAAGGAATTGAACATCGGTGTCGCCGCGGCGTCGAATTGCGTCATCGGTTTCAATCCTAGAATCAATTCCATCGTCCGCAACATGCTGCTCGTCGAATACATCGTCGAATCCACTGCGTTACGTTTGGTGTACGGGCTGATGACGAACGCGATGGTGCGATGGGCATCCACGTGGTCCGGACCGTTCTGCGCGTCGTCTTCCACCACGAAGATGGCGGTCTGCGGCCAGAACTTCGATCGGCTCACCGCCTCGACGAACCGGCCAAACGCCAGATCGTTTTCAGCAACATACGCCGTCGGCGTTGGCTTCCCGGGAGACGTGCCGGCGGTGTGGTCGTTGGGCAGCCGCACGATTTGCAGACGCGGCATGTCGCCTTCCTGCTCGAACCGTTTCAACTCGGCGATGAACCGGTCCGCGCGTTTGAGATCGGAATAATCCATGTCGAAACTAAAAAACCACGGATCAAAATGGTCGCGCAACGAAGCGACCTTGGTGGTCCCCGGTTCGGCGGGCGTCCTGGCGTTATTGATGAACTCACCGTAGCTGCGGTAGCTCACGCCCGCCTCGCGCGCGCGATCCCACAAATATCCGCTGGCCGGCAGCGCGACCGGAAAGACGCCCTCGGCCGGGTAAGGATATTTTTTATGTCCGTTGTGCCCGTAACTCAGCGGCCAGAATTTTTCCACAAAGTCGGTGGCGTACGCCCCCATCGACCATTCGTGACCGTCGGCGCTGACCTCGCCTTCGACATAAAAATTGTCCAGCAACACAAACTCGCGCGCGATCTTGTGATGATTGGGCGTCACCTTTTCGGGGAACAGGCAGAGTTTTGCGTCGCCGTTGCCCTGTGGCATATCGCCTAAAACCTGGTCGTAAGTCCTATTCTCTTTGATGACGTAAATGCAATACTTGATGGGGCTGGCATCGCCCACTTTGAACGGGATGGGATTGCTCTCCGGCCGCGTCGCGCCAACCGACGCGTCGCGCTGAAGCGGACTGCAACGGTACGCCGTCGCGGTGTACGCCTTCAGTTGTGCGGCAAACTTTTCCCGCGCCGGCAAATCGATCACGCTCAAAGTCCCTTTCATCAAACCGCCGATATGCTCAACGATGGTGCCGGGCGCGTATTTCTTGTCCGGTCGCGGGCCATTGGGATTGGCCTTGGAGATCAGTCCCTTCCCGTTGGCCACGAGAAGGTATTTGCCGTCGCGCGTCACGCGCACCGAGGTCGGATACCAGCCGACGGGAATGAAACCCATCGAGCGGCTCTTGCCCCGAAACGAAACATCGAACACCGCGACGTTGTTATTGCAGGCATTTGCCACAAACAGCGTCTTCTCATCCGGCGACAGCGCGAGACTGTTCGGCGTCGAACCACTCAATCCCAGCGGATGCAGCGCGGCCCAGATTGTCTCGATGGCTCGTTCCTTGTCGGTGTCGAAAACGGTGACCGTGTTGCGATTGGCATTGGCGACGTAAAGATACTTTCCCGATTTAGTCAGCAACATTTCGTTGGGATGCTCCTCGGTCGGCCAGCGCGCCACGACGCGATTCGATTTCAGGTCAATCACCGCCACCGTCGCCTGTGCCCACAAGCTGACATAAAGCCGTTGCCGCCGTTCATCCAAACGACACGCATAGGGGAAAGGAGCGTCGGGACTGGTGGGATCAAATTGCGCCTCGGCGCGCTTCGTGATGGCGGCCGTGTCGAAATCGACCGTCTTGCCGGGACTTTGGATTTTGGAACTCAGACTAGTTTCCGATTGGCCAAAGAAAATCTCCAGCACATTCGTGCGCGCGAGCAAATCGACCTTCGCCACACGTTGTCCCCAGACATTGGCCACATAAAGATTCTGGGCGTCAGCGGACACCGCCATGCCACCAGGAATTCCCCGCTCCTTCACGTCGCGCAAAGGGATCACCCGATCCGCTTCCAGTTGACCATCATTGAAATTGAAGACGCGAATGACTTCATTGCCCGCGCCGCTGCAATAAAGCCGGTTGCCGCCGAAGGAAAACTCCAGCCCGTAAAACGCCTCGGCGATTCTTGTCCGCGACACAATCTTCGCCGCCGGAATGTCCACCACCACGATTTCGTTCGGGCCAAAACCGCAATGCAACACGGCGGCAAACCGGCTGTCTGGATGAACGGCGATGTTGACGGGAAAATCGCCCAGATCGATTTGCGTGCCGACGGGTCGCAACGACCACAGATTGGGCAACAACACCGAGCCATCCGGCTGCCGTCCGGGCCAGATGGATTGCGGCGTGCGGATAGCGGATGGCGGATTTTCAGCGGCGGCGGAGGTGATCGCAGCGAAGGCGACGAGGAACGATCCAATCAAGCGGTGATTCATAAAGTGTTGACCCGGTTATGCCATCAATGAACAGCGAGGTAAAGCCGCATCACCGTGCACCGCGGCTGGTTTCGATTTTGCCGTCGAGCTTGCGCCGGGTCTTCATTCCGCTATAACCACCGCGCATGTTCAAGGCATTGATCGATTGGTATCTGGGCGCGCTGGGCACCGGCGGCTATCCGCTCATCGCGCTGTTGATGGCCATCGAAAGCTCCATCGTCCCGCTCCCCAGCGAGCTTGTCATCCCGCCCGCCGCGCATCTGGCCCACGAGGGAAAGATTCAATTGAGCCTGACGGGCATTGTGATCGCCGGGGCCGTTGGCTCGTGGCTCGGCGCGACGGTGATGTATTGGGTGTCGCGACTGGCGGGGCGTCCACTCGTGCTGCGCTACGGAAAATATTTTTTCATTTCGCCGGAAAAAGTGCACGGCGCCGAACGTTGGGCGCAACGGTTTGGCTCATGGGGGATATTGGTGGCGCGCTTTCTGCCGGTGGTGCGCCACCTCATCGGCATTCCCGCGGGCATCGTGAAGATGGATTTCAAGCTTTACTCCCTCTACACGCTGATCGGCTCGGCGTTTTGGAGCGCGATTCTTTGCTGGATCGGGATCAAGGCCGGTCAGGACGAGAAACTGATGGCGGGCGAGGTGCATCGCATCGGCCTGTGGGGCGGTGCCGCGCTGTTGGTTTTGGGTGTCCTCTATTACTTCCTCGTTCACCGCTACATGAAGGACGAGTCGAAACAGCCGTAAGGCCGTCGGGATTCGCCCGCAAAGCCTTGTAACCAATATCCCGGATCGGCGTCTGGTGAGGTGAATGTGAACCATTCAGCCGGACGGCAAATCGCCCGGCGAACGATCAACAACAAACGAAGCACCGATAAAATGAAAATAAAGAAATCAAGTTTGATGGCCATGATTGCGCTGGGAAGCGCAGTCGCTTTCAGCCCGCTGGCAAAAGCTGAAACCTCCGACGCCAAGCCCACACGGGTCGCGGCCAGGAAAGCTGGCGCACACGACCGTTTGCAACACATCGCCGACGTCCTCCAGTTGACGGACGACCAAAAAGCCAAGGTCAAGCCGATCTTCCAGGACGAAGCGCAAAAGATGAAGGCCTTGCGCCAGGACACCAATCTCACCAAGCAGGACAGAATGGCCAAGCTCAAGACGATCCACGAAGACGCGAACGCCAAAATCAAACCCATCCTGACGGCTGAACAGTTGGAGAAGTGGAACAAGATGCGCGAAGAAGCGCCGCGGAAACATCGCAAGCAATAACCGCGGCGATCGACCTTTCAATTGATCAGGGACGGCGCGTGTCGTCCCTGATTTTTTCCAGTAAATGGGATCAACCAGCAGCCGTTCCTGCCAGCCACCGACAACTTCCGGGTAATTCAGATTGGTGACAAACGCTCGCCCTCACCCCGGCCCTCTCCCCCAGGAGAGGGTGAAACTTCGCCTAGGTTTGGTCCAGCTTGACGGCTTGCTGCATTCGCTGCACCGCATGTTCCAAACGCGACCCAGCAGAAACTCCCTCTCATGGGGGAGAGGGGCCGGGGTGAGGGCGGAAGTAAACTCTGACTTAAATCGCTAAACTACAGCAACTCTACGAGAGGAAAACGGTCAGGTGAAGGAGCACGACCAAACTTTATCATGCGGATTGTGCGGAGTATCCTGAGCGGATTGAATTAAGGATTAGCGACGGCCACCACGACTCTGCCTCTCACTTTTCCCTGAAGGATGAGTTCGATCTTCGCGTCGAGTTGTTCCAACGAACATTCGGAAGCGATGGAGGCCAGTTTGTTTGATTTCCATTCACCGGAAAGTCTTTTCCAGATTTCATTTCGAATGGCTGGCGGACATTGCGACGTCTCGATTCCCAACAGGTTCACTCCCCGCAGAATGAATGGATAGACTGTCGTGTGCAGTTCAGGCGAGGCGACCAACCCGCAACACGCCACGCTACCGCCATAACGGGTGGACTTGAGCGCTGTCGCCAGAATGTTCCCGCCGACTGTGTCGATCACCCCGGCCCATTGCTCTTTCAACAGCGGCTTTCCGGTCGCGTCGTTGGCTTCATCGCGAGTGATGACGCCGGTCGCTCCCAACTCGAGCAGGAATTCCTTTGCTTCTGCTTTGCCCGTGGCGGCAATCACCTGGTAACCGGCTTTCGCCAGAATCGCCACGGCGTTGCTGCCAACGCCGCCCGTGGCGCCACCGACCAGCACGGGGCCGTGCTCCGGAGACAAACCATGCTCTTCGAGTTTGAGCAACGAAAGTGCGGCGGTGAATCCGCCCGTGCCGTAGATCATGCTTTCCTTCAAGGTGAGTTCCCTGGGCCGCTTCACCGGCCACGAAGCCGGGACGCGGACATATTCGGCGAAGCCACCCGCCGTGTTCATGCCCATATCAAATCCCGTGACGATTACTTCGTCGCCTGGCTTGAAGAGTTCGGATTGACTCGCGGCGACGACACCCGCCGCATCGATGCCTGGTGTCTGCGGGTATTTTTTGGTAACGCCGCGATTGCCGATGGCCGACAGCGCATCTTTGTAATTCAGCGCGGAGTAGGTGACTTTGATAAGAACTTCACCGGGCGGCAGGTCGTAAATGTGGCGCGTGACGATTTCCCGGACAAATTTCTTGTCGCCCGCTTCCCGGACGACCATTGCTTTGAAGGTTTGATTTTGCATGATTCCTTTGTTGAGGCGCACACTATTGAAAAACACCGCACGATGACAAGCTCCGGTCGCGAATCATGAGCAACCGAACTGGGCTGGCGCTTGGTGGCGTCAGTGTTTCGCCGACGCGCGAACCAGCAACACGGGAATGGAAGACTTGTGGCGGACTTCATTAATGGTGCTGCCAAGAATTAAATCGCCGAGCAGACGATGGCCGTGAGTCGTCATGGCGATGAGGTCGCAATTCTCCTGCTCCGCCGTTTTGAGGATTTCTTTGGGTGGATCGCCGAGCGCGAGGTGCGTCGTCACTTCCAGTCCGTCATCGCGCAGCCGCGTAGCCGTGGCTTCCAGATAGTCACGGTCGTTCTTCATCTCCTCGGATTCCGCCAGCTTGAGTTGATTAAAGTTGCGGGCAACCCAGCCATCCGCCACGTGCACCAGCAGCAGGCGCGAATGAAGGCGCTTCGCCAGTTCCGCGACGTGCGGCAGCAGGCTTTTGTCCGCGCGACTGTTTTCAAGGGCGACCAAGATTTTATGATACATGGTATGTGTTGCGTGTTGCGTGATCAGTCGCGGCCGGCGGCCAAATCGTTCCAGCCTCCCCAGGCGCGCGTCCAGGTTTTCGTTTTCAATCGGTAAAGAAGGTGCACCGACATTGCGACTATGAGGAGAACGGCCAGACACCACCAGAACCAAGCCCGGTCACGAAACAGCGCGGCACCAGTAAGAATGCCGGCCCATTTGATGGCGCGAAACCAGACCGGTTGGGCCCGCCGGGAGAAGGTAACCCGACATTCGCGACGAAAGATGGCGGCGAGACGATTCATGCAAGGTCGGCTATTTAGCCAAAGAGTTTCCTGATCCACGTGATGACGCCGAAGAAATCTAACAGATATTTTACGTTGAGCGAAACAATGATGCCCGCCGTCAGCCAGGCCAGCACTTTGATCCACAACGGATTTACAAATTGGCCCATCTTGACACGGCTGCTGGTAAAAATGATCAACGGGATGACAGCGAACGAAAGCTGTAAACTCAGCACCACCTGGCTGAAGACCAGTAATTTAGCCGTACCGCTCTCACCGTACATCGCTGTGCAAATCACCGCCGGTATGATGGCGATCAACCGCGTGATGAGCCGCCGCAACCACGGACGCAGGCGGATGTTGAGGAAGCCTTCCATGACGATTTGCCCCGCCAGCGTGCCGGTGAGCGTGGAGTTTTGGCCGGAGGCCAGCAGCGCCACGGCAAAGAGCGCGCTGGCAACCGTGACACCGAGCGTCGGGCTGAGGAGTTGATAGGCGTTCTGAATTTCAGCCACGTCATTTTGCCCGCGTGTGTGGAACGTGGCCGCCGACACGATGAGAATCGCAGCGTTGATGAACAACGCGAACATCAGTGCCAGCGTGGAATCTAGCGTCGCGTACTTGATCGCTTCCGTCTTTCCTTCCACGTTCTGTTCGTACTTGCGGGTTTGCACGATGGACGAGTGCAGGTAGAGATTGTGCGGCATCACGGTCGCGCCGAGAATACCGATGGCGACATAAAGCATCGACGGATTTGTAATGACCTCAAAACGTGGCACGAAGCCACCCAGCACGGCGCGAATGTCTGGTCGAGAAAAAATTATCTCCGCCAGGAAGCAGCCACCGATGGTCAGGATGAGCGTAACAACGAGCGCTTCGATGTAACGAAAGCCTTTGTTTTGAAGAAACATCACCGCCAACACGTCGAGTGCGGTGATGCAGACGCCCCAGACCAGCGGAATTTTGAACAGCAGATTCAGCGCGATGGCTGATCCGATGACTTCCGCAAGGTCACAGGCGCAAATCGCGACTTCACACAGCAGCCACAAGACAATCGCGGTTGGCCTGGAATAGTGATCGCGGCAGGCTTGCGCGAGGTCGCGTCCCGTGACGATCCCGAGTTTCGCACAGAGCGATTGGAGAAGGATCGCCATCAAGTTGGAAATAAGGATGACGCTCAGCAGCGTGTAGCCAAACGCTGATCCACCGGCGAGGTCGGTCGCCCAGTTGCCCGGGTCCATGTAACCCACCGCCACGAGGTAGCCAGGCCCGGAAAACGCCCACAACTTGCGCCAGAAACTGAATCCCTTCGGCACGGGGATGGTGCGGTTGACTTCTTGAAGGCTGGGCGTCTGGCTGGAAATCCGCCAGCCTTTGTCAGACGAAACCGGCTCGGTGGTTTTGTCGGTGTTCATGGATAATTAAAAACGCATGGAGATTCCGAAAATCGGATTGATGTCATCGGCGGCGCGGGTGACACCGATGTTCACACCGGCATCCAGTTGGATGTCATCCATCAGTGCGTAGGTCAAACCGGCATCGACCGTGCCAATCCAAGCCGCGCCGCTCTCGGTGCTGACCAGACTAAAAAACTCCACGTAGCCACCTAGTTTGCCAACGATGTCATGACTGAAGGTGATCGAGTTGATGAATTCGGTGTGGAATCCGCCGCCGGAGGAATCACGATTGAAATCGAATTCGGTCATCAACCCCATGGCCCATTCGCAAGCCAACTCCACCGCCAATGGCAGAATGAGGCCGCCTTCCACTGAATCATTTCCCAGTTCATCCTGATTGGTCGGCGGCTTTACAAATGGCATCACCGCGAACGCAGTCGGGCAGCCATCGTTACCCCAAAGATTCCATTTGATCCGGGCGACGATGTCGCCGAAGCCGCGTTGGTTCCGGATCGTGCCGGCGGAACGATCATGAGTGCGGACGGAGGTGTAAGGTTCGAGGATTAGCTGGAAATCCACGTTGTTGCGCAAACCCGCCTTGAGGTTAATCGGCGCAATGCTGACGGTTTCGACGCGTGTATTGTTGACATCGGAGTTGTAGCGGTCGAAAGAATAGCTCAGCACATCCATCTCAATCTGGAAATGGCCGGCATCGATGGTGTAAGGACTCTCCGTCTTGTCGGGCCGGTCGGTGCTCATCTCCCGCATAAACTCGCGCGGCGTGGGATGGAACAAATTGTAGCGGCTTTTGTCCGGCTGCGACGATGTGGCCGACGAACCCTCAGCGTCCACCGACGCGCCAACGAAGTTGATCGCCCCCGCTAAAACGCTGAGGACTGCAACCACCCGCGTTTGATTCGGTTCACGTTTAATAAATTTCATCAATCAATCAACTCCTATACAGCGAATGACTAATTAGTGTCAACTGTAAAAGTTAGATATGTCTAACTTTTTCTGCGTCGGGCCGATCTCTCGCCAAATCAGTGTCTTGGAGCTGTTTCAGTTGCCGCTGGCGCGGCCCAATCGCAACCAGGCCACAACCGGGAAATGGTCGCTGGGGTATTGCCCGTTCTCGGCGAACGTAACGATTTCCGTGGCGTCAGTCGTGAATGGGCCGCGCGACAGAATCCAGTCAATACGATGCCCGCTTCTTCCTGGCGTGTTGTAACCATGAAAAGTGTTATAGCCCTCATTCCCCCGCTTTGTGGTCGCGTTCCAGGTGTCGGTCAATCCACCATCGCGCACGAGAATGTCATAAACTTTGTTCGAGCCGGCGGTGGAGTTGAAGTCACCGACCAACAAAATCGGCAACGCGGATTTCAAAGACTGGATGCGTTGATTAATCAACAGCGCCGCTTTTTCGCGGGCTGGTTGGAGGGCGTGATCGAGGTGGGTGTTCCAAAAATAGAATTCCTTTCCGGTATTTCGATCATGGAATCGAACCCATGTGACCATGCGGCGATTGTCGTTGCCCCACGTCGAGGACGCGATGACTTCCGGCGTGTCCGACAGCCAGAAGTGATCATATTCCAGCGGCTCAAACCGGTCCTTCCGATAAAACACCGCCATGAACTCGCCGCGGCTGCCGCCATCGCGACCGAGTCCGATCCATTCGTACTGCGGCAAGTCCGACGCCAGATCCTTCAACTGCTGGTAGAGCCCTTCCTGCGTTCCAATCAAATCCGGCGACATCTTCTCGATGCAATGACGCATGACCGGGCGGCGTTGCTGCCAGGCGTTGGGCGGTTTTGAACTGGCGTAACGAAGGTTGAAAGTCATCACACATAACGCGTCAGGCGGCGAGGCGGCGTTCTCCGCGCTTTGAGCGGACAATAGCGCACTGAGAGCAGCCAGGAGACTGCAAACGATTGTTTGAAATGAATTCATTTTCTATTCTCCGCTTTGGGTTTGTTCCCTTCCTGGGGTGGCGCCAGAAGCCCTTGGTGAAAATCCCCAAGGTGCTCAGCGAATTGAGCGGGATTGAAGTCCGGCAGCGATTGGGCGTCTTTGAACAATCGCTTGAGCGCGGACTGGACTGGCTCGTTCTTGTCCAACTCTGGCAGCGCCGTGACCAGGCGGTCGAGGGCGAGCACCAGACGCTCGGCGCGACGGGCTTGGAGCGGCTGGGAAATGGAAGAGTCGCGGAACTCGCTGCTTGTGCTGGCCAGAGATGATAGAAAAACAGGTATGCCCTTATCCCGCAACACATCAAATAAATACTTTGCTCCAGCATCGGTTGCCTGCTGAACAGATTTTGCGTCTCCGATTGCTGAAGGTATTATCCCGCCTTTTGGATTATTCATGTGGTTGAACAACCAGACCAATCCTTTCCAGCGGTTGATCTGATTTTCCGTCGGCGATTTTTCGCGCGCGAGTTGCCAGCTCATTTCACGCAAGGCTACTTGCTGGCCGACTAACCACGCTTGCGCGCCGTTCCAATTCGTCGATTCGCGCCAGTGCTTTGGTTCGGACACTGATTGGCCGTCGAGTTCGAAAATCAGTTCGGGATGACCCGCTTGCAGCAAATCGGCATCGACGTTTTGGTGGCACGCGACGCACGTGTTTGCGCGCACACAAAGATTCTTCAGGTCGCGCATCCCAGCATTGACCCGGTCCTGATGACTGAAGTCCGTTCGGGTGTGTGAGCGCAACCAATTCTCCGCCGGCCCGTGACAACTGCCGCAGGAAACACCTTCCTCGATGTCAACGTCTTTAGCCAGTTGGGTCGCCGGCACGGTTTGGAACGGCGCATGGCAAACCGTGCAGCGCGCGTCCCGCGTCGGGTCGCCGATTTTCAATGCTTCGGCGATGCGAGCGGAGCGGGCCGTAGTCAGGGTTGTGTAGGAGCGGGAATGGAAATCGAGTTTCGACCAGATGGTGTATTGCTGCCGGTTTTCGCCTGCGCCGCCGTGGCAACTGGAGGAACTGCAGGACTGTGCGCCAAGAAATTTGGGGTGCGCTGATTCAGTTGGTTTCTCCTGGGCGTGTGTCGGAAGCATGGTGCACAGCGAAAGCATCACTCCGAGGAAGTTCGTCGCATAGGCTGGAAGTTGACAGACCTCGTTGGCCGATGGCTGGTCAAGCCGTCGTCTTCGACTTAAACATTTGCCGGGCACAAAAATCTGTTATAGTCTTTCCGCACTCAATGCAACCAATTAACGAAAAGTTGGAAGTCGGTGAGCCTTTGTCCACCGATCAGCTTCTCGAATATCTCCCCGCGTTGAAAGAAGTTCCCCGCACCCAGGTGGACAATTGGGCCAAGGGCGCGGCGGTGTTGCATCGGTTCAAGGCAGGCGACGTCGTTTGCGAAGAAGGCGAGTTTGGTTCAACCGCGTTCTACATCATTTCCGGCAAGGTCGATATCTTCATCGCCAATCAGCTCGCTCACGTCAAAACCCGCTCCGCTGGCGGCACCGGGTTCTTTGGTCGCGGCGTCGCGCAGATGAAAAGTTTCATGGTCACGGACCGGGAGGAAAAGCGCGACCGTAAAGAGCGCAGTTTCATTCCCATCGACGCGTCGGTGGACCTTTCGATCACCAAACCGCTGGCTCAATTGGGACCGGGAGAACTATTCGGGGAAATGACCTGTCGCACTTTTTTGCCGCGCTCGGCCACCGTGCGGGCGGTGGAAGACTGCGTGATGATCGAAATGCTGCGCGTGATTCTCGACATGCTGGTGGGCACGCGCCAGATCGATACCACCACCAAAGCCACCACGAAGGTCAAAGCGCCCACGTTCAAGGGCACGTCGTTCAAAGCTGAAATGGACCGCAAATATCGCGAGCGCTCGTTGAACAATCATCTGCGAAGCGTGCCGTTGTTTGGGTCGCTGGACGAAACTTTTCTGAACCACCTCAACAAAAACGTGGAACTCGTTTCCTTCAACAAGGGCGACGTGATTTGCAAGCAGAACGATCCGGCCGACTCCTTTTATCTCATCCGACAAGGCATGGTCAAAGTCGCGCAATCGCTGGCCGGCGGTGAAATGGTTCGCACTTACCTGGGTCGTGGCGATTACTTTGGAGAAATTGGTTTGTTGCTGAACCAGCCTCGCATCGCCACCTGCTCGGCCCTGGACACCGTGGACGTGGTGCGCATTAAAGCCGGCGATTTTAATTTCATGCTCGGCCAGTTCCCTGACGTGCGCCAGTTGTTGACCCAGGTCGCCGAGGCGCGCCTGAAAACCGATCGCGACACCGGCTTGCCGGTTGGCTTGAACATGGACGAGTTTTTGAACCAGGGATTGTTCGAAGCGCAGAACCTGCTGCTGATCGACCTGGAGCATTGCACCCGCTGTGATCTTTGCGTGCGCGCCTGCGCCGACGCGCACGATGGCGTCACGCGTCTGCTCCGCGACGGATTGCGTTACGACAAATACCTGGTCGCGACCGCCTGCCGCACCTGTCGCGATCCGCTGTGCATGACGCAATGCCCCGTCAGTTCCATCCGCCGCAAGGACAATCTGGAGATCATCATCGAGGACTGGTGCATCGGCTGCGGCAAATGTTCAGAGCTTTGCCCCTACGGTAACATCAACATGCACCCGGTCGAGTTGATGGAAACGCGCAAACCCGAAACCACCGCCATCTCGGCTGCCAAGGCATCGGTTGCGCCCGTGACGGCGACCCTTGCCGCGCCCGCTGCCGTACCGCCTTCCACGCCCACCACGTCGCCGCCTGCGAAGACGGGCAACGGTGAAAAGCGCGCCAGCTTCAATCTCATGGAGTTTTTCGGATTGAAACGGGCGGCGAAAGAGGAAGGAAAAAAATCCTCGGCGCGCAAAGCCGCGACTTGCGATCTCTGCACGGAATTGAACATGCCGAGTTGCGTTTATGCCTGTCCGCACGATGCGGCGATGCGGGTGGACCCGAGCGACTTTTTTGCGCGCCAACTGGCTGGCCGGCGCGACCTCGACATCGCCCGCTGGCAGCCGACCAAAAAATTCGACGCCCGCACAACGCACAAGGCCGAAACTGACTTTTGACAAACGCCCGACTCGTGATCATCGACCGCCATCATCTACCGTGGGCCGTGTTTGTGGTTGTCGCAACCGCGGCGGCCATCGTCGTCTATCTCGCCAATTTCCATCCGGATTCGCTCCCGTTTCCTGTGACCCTGCCGGCGTTTCTTGGTCCGACGCCGCCGTTGCGCGGCACCGTGGGTGGCAGTCCGCTGGGATTGATCTTCGGCATCGCGTCCGCGCTGATTTTTGTATTCGCGGCGATGCTCGGTGCCCGTCGCAAAAAGCCTGCTTGGCGCGTGGGCCGCGTCCAGCTTTGGCTGAAAGCGCACATCTGGCTGACGGTGCTGACGATTCCACTGGTACTGCTTCATTCCGGATTTTCCACTGGCGGACCGATGACGAAACTGCTGCTGGCGCTTTACGCTGTAGTGATGGTGAGCGGTTTCTATGGACTGGCGTTGCAACATTTTCTCCCGCGCTTGATGAAGGACGAACTCCCACAGGAAATAATCTTCGAACAAATCCCGCATATCCTGGAACAATTGCGCGAAGCCGGGCAAAAGCTGCGTCAAAGCCTGGAGTCAGCCGCCGTGGCAGCGCCCGCGGTGACGGCTTCCGCAACGAGCGCACCCGCTGGGGCGTTGCCGAAAGCGGATCCTGCTGATGATTCAATTCTCATATTGAAAGCCTTCCTGGATCACGAAGCGTTGCCTTACTTGGGCGCGCGGCGGGGAGAGAAATTGCATCTCGGCAACCAGCGCACTTCCGACGAACTCTTTCGCACGTTGAAGATCAGCATTACCGCCAACTGGCACGCTGAAGCGGAACGTCTTCAAAGCTGGTGCGATGAGCGGCGCCAACTGGATCGCCAGACCCGGCTGCAACACTGGCTCCACGGCTGGCTGTTCGTGCACGCGCCGTTTTCGTTTCTGCTGCTGGTTTTGACCGCCTGGCACGCCGTCGTAACCTTGTTGCGCTATTAAACTGACAAAATGGCCCAACCCGACCGAACTCAGAAACAGGTTGCCGAACGGTACAAAGGCAATCTGGACTATTACAAAAAACCGCACTACTTGCGGCGCGGGAAGTTTTGGGTGGTAACCATTTTGGTGACGCTCGGCGTCGCGAGCATGTGCGCTTATCACTGGTGGGGCGGCGAAAAGTTCTACAGCTCCGGCAGCATCTCCCGTCCGCACGCTCATTTCGCTAACAATTGCGGCGCCTGCCATGCCGGTGGCAGTTTGCTTCAGGAAATCAAATCCTCATCGCGCAACGCCATTGACACCGCCTGCCTGCAATGCCACCAGGGCCACGCCTTTCATCAACCGAACGTGGTGCAAGACCATTCCTGCACCGCCTGTCACCACGAGCACAAGGGCCAAGGCCCGATGAAATCGCCTGACAACGCCAACTGCCTCGTCTGCCACGCGGACACAGCGATCTTGGAAGCGTCTTTTCAAAAGGGAAAAAATCTGCCGGCGGAAGCTTTTGACTATCGTCCGAGTCACGGCCTCGCGCTCTTCAAATCGCCGCGCCCATCGCGCGGTCACACGCAAGTCGTTCATGCCTTCGCCACCGACCATCCGGAATTTCAAGTTGTCGTTGAAAAACTCAAGGACCCGGACACGCTCAAGTTCAATCATCAACTCCATCTGGCATCGCCCGACATTCCATCAGTGAACGGAAAAAAACTCGACTGCGCTGACTGTCACCAACCCAATGCCGCCGGCGTGTTCCACCAGAGAATCTCCTTTGAAGCCAACTGCAAGTCCTGCCACTCACTTCAATTTGACGCGAAGAATCCCGAATTGTTGATCCCGCACGGGAATCCGGAGTTCGTGCGCGCCTTCCTGCGCAGCCTGCCCGTTCAATACGCCGACCTGGCGCGCCGCAAGGGAATGAACGCCGAAGGTGACGTGGCGGATTTTGTCAAACGGCAGATGCTGCAAATTCGCGACGAGGTCTTGAGCGGTGAAAATCTGGAGCAGCAAGTTTTCTTCAGCGACGCCCGGACAGGCCCAGTTGGCCGGATTGGCCGGTTGGATGATCAAGGCCGCGCCCGCTTTGCCGGCTGCGCCTATTGTCACGAAGTCAAACCGGTTGCGGAATCGTCGCCGACAATCACCAAGCCGATCATTCCAGACCGCTGGTTGATTCGCGGTCGATTCAATCACGCCAAACACCTCACCGTGGGCTGTGTCAAATGCCACGATGTCAGCCACAGTCGGGAAACTTCAGACATCCTCCTGCCTTCTAAAGCTGCTTGCGTCACCTGCCACAGTCCGCAAGGCGGCGTGGCACACGATTGTTCGACGTGTCACAGGTATCATGCACAAAGTAAAACCGGCGTCCCGCCTGTTCCGTTGGGGAAAGAGACTGCGGCGACTCATTTCGGTCGATGAATGCGTACGTTGGCCGTCGAGCCGGCACAAGTACCTGTCCCGGTTTACAGCGACGGATTCCGCGGAAATTTTGCGTAAGGCAGGCGTGTACCGCGAAAAAACGAGCGGTCGGCTCGGATGGGGTCCGGCGGCAGGAATGCCACCGTGCCGGATGCGGCGATGAGGTCGTCCTGATCCACGCCGTCGCCACTAACACCAATCGCCCCGATCAACACGCCGTTGCGATAGAGCGGAAAGCCGCCGGGAAAGATTGTGATGCCGTTCGGCAGGCTGGGATTCAGCGTCGGCGAGTTGGTGATGGCCGCGTTATTCAACGGGTTCGTGCCTTGAAACAGCGAGTAAATTTCCTGCCAGCCGAAGAACGGGCCGGGTGAAGTGTTCACAATGCCGGGCGGATACAGACTCTGCGCGAGAAAACCGACGGTGCGTGAGGAGTAAGCGCGATTGGTGTCGGAGAAAAACACGGCGGTGCGCGCCTTTTGCACCGAGACATCCCAACTGAACATTGTCGCGCCCGGCGTGCGCAATGTGCCCAGGACACTTGGCGCGACACCGGCCGCGTTTGGATTGTTGACCACCGAGATGAATACTTGCGCCGGTTGCCCGTGCGGCAGACGAATACCCGCGCGCGTGATCGCGGCGCGTTGCGCGGCAAGTTTCAAAATGTTTGTAACTTCACTCGCTGTCAGGCGTGGCTGTCCGTCAATCGTACCGGGAATCGGGTCGTCGATGATCGGCGCGCGCAGTTCATTCGTGGTATCGCCAACAACGACCAGCGGATAGCTGACCAGTGGTGAATTGGTGATTGGAAATTCGGCAAGATTTGTGCCGATGCTGCCCAGCGGCGCCACGGCGTTCAGGTCGAGACGCGTCTTGGTGCGGACATACGGCACGCGTATCCCGTCGATGAACACATGCGAGCCAAGGATTTTTTTGGCCGGTTCAAAACCAATTTGTCCCGCCAGAGCCACGTCTTCATCCGTGTCCCGCTTCAAAACCGCCGCCGGCAGATTTTGAACTTCCACCGCGTCGGAGCCGTCACCGGCCACACCGACACCGCCGATGAGTTTCCCATTCTTGAACAGCGGCACGCCGCCGGGAAAACCGTCCAGGCCGCCCAGCAGGGGAGTCGGCACCACACCGCCATTCGTCCCACCGTTCATACCCGGAACGTAAGTGGTGGGGTTCTTGTAGCGGTTCACGTCCGTGAACGGCAGGTTGGAAAAGTTCACGCCTACCAGCGGGCCGGGCGGCTTGTTTTTCACACCGGGCGGAAAATTCTGCTGAACAATGAACAGCGCCGTGCGCGAGCTGAACGCGTGCTGGTCACTGCTTAGGAATGAAGCCGTGCCCGCGCGAGCAATCGCTTCGGCGACGAGATTCGTGAACGCTGCCGTCGCCGGTGTGGCTCCATTCACGCTCCAGACGCCCAGCACAAAACCTTCGCGATCCACCACGGCGATGACGCTGTTGGGGGAAACCTGGCTGGCGCGGGTGACGGCCTGGGCCATGACGGTCGCCACGTCGTTGGAGGTCATCTGACCGAAGGCGGGAACCGCCGTCAGGAGCAAGAGGAGGAGCTGGCCGGTGCGTTGATTCACCCAACGAATCATGTTGCCGGAATCAGGGAGCGGCAAGTTCAAATTCCGTGGAGAAGCGGCGCCACGATTTTTGTTTCCCTTTTGCGCGACCGTTTCTATTATGGGCCACGGTCGCACCAATCTGCGATTTTTGGAATGAATCGCACCCAAATATTATGCCACTGACACATACCAAAGAATTGTTCGCCAAGGCCCTCAAGGGGAAATACGCGCTCGGCGCTTTCAACGTCAACAACATGGAATTGCTCCAGGCCATCGTCGAGGCGTGTGAGGAGGAAAAGGCCCCGGTCATGCTCCAGATTTCCAAGGGCGCGCGCCAGTACGCCAACCCGGTCTATCTCAAGAAATTGATTGAAGCTGCCATCAGCGTGACCAACATCCCCATCGCCGTCCATCTCGATCACGGCGATTCGTTCGAACTATGCAAGGAGTGCATCGACGAGGGCTTTACCAGCGTGATGATCGATGCCAGCCACGAGCCGTTCGAAAAGAACGTTGAGATTTGCAAGAAGGTCGTGGACTACGCCCACAAGCACGACTGTGTTGTCGAGGGCGAACTCGGCATGTTGGTCGGCGCGCAGCACGACGACGGCGAGGAAGGCGGCGGCTATTCCAAGGGCGGCTGCTACACGCATCCCGACGAGGCGGTGGATTTTGTGAAACGTTCCGGGGTCGATTCGCTCGCGGTCGCCATTGGCAATTCGCACGGCGCTTACAAGTTCAAGGGCGAACAGCACCTCGACTTGGAACGCCTCAAAGCCATCAAGAAGGCGCTCATGGATGCGGGTCTGGGCGATTATCCACTGGTGCTCCACGGCGCGTCAAGCGTCCCGAAAGAACTCACCGAGGAGATCAACAAGTACGGCGGCAAGCTGGGCACCGAAACCGCCGGTGTGCCGGAGGCGGACATTGAGATCGCCCGCCGCGTTGGTTGCACCAAAGTGAACATCGACACCGACCTGCGCCTCGCCATGACCGCCGCCATCCGCAAGGTGTTTGCAGAGAATCCCAAGGAGTTTGATCCGCGCAAGTATCTCGGCCCGGCGCGCGCGCAGGTGAAGGAATTAGTCCGGCACAAGGTCAAGAACGTCCTCTGCTGCGCCGGTCACGCGTTTGACTGACGCACCCAGCACGGTTGAAAAGTTCAGCGGAGTTCGTTCGTAGCCGCCGAGGTAACGAGGCGGTTTCTGGGGTATAGACCAATTGCCAAAATAAATTTCCGGCTAAAACTACACAAACCCCTCACCCGGCCTTCGGCCACCCTCTCCCCATCCGATGGGGAGAGCGACGGGGTGAGGGGCCAGCCGGAAATTACTTTTGGCAAGCAGTCTAACCGAATCGAGACTCCGCCTCCCTACCTCGGCGGCTACTTTCTCGACGAACTTTCAAGGTTCGTTTGCCTTGACGAATTCTATTGCGCTATCCACGTAGTGGTCGGGGCTTTTGGCGAACGCGTCGTTGTCGGTTTCGACGGCGAGCACGCCGTTCCAATTCGCGCGCTTTAATTCGGCAAACAAACCTTTGTAGTTGGCCTGGCCCGTCCCGATCTCCACATCGTGAATCGTTTCCTTCCCATCCACCTTTTCAACTTTCTTGTCCTTCAGATGAATGTCGAAAACTCGACCGTCGTATTCGCGGAAAACCTTGGCGATGTCAAAGCCCGCTCCGGTGGCGTGTCCGGCGTCGAGGCAGACCCCGATGCGTTTGTCGCGCGCATTGAGAATTTTCTTCACTGTTTCCGGGTTGCCGTAAGTGCTAGTCAGGCCGTGATTATGAATCGCCAGCTTGATATCGTACTCCTTGACCAACTCCTCCAGATTGTCCCACTGCGCCATTTGACGGGGTTCGACCACGATGACTTTGATGCCCATGACCCTGGCGAACTCGAATAACTTCCGGTTGTCCTCCTTGTCCATGGAAGTCCCGTTCACACCAAAAGTGTAACAGACCAGGCCGTTCTTATCGAGGATCGCTTTCTTGCGCTTGGTTTCTTCAAGCGGACCTTTGGGGTTGATGTGTTTGTCGATCATCTGCACGTATTTGATCTTGTGCTTCACGCAGAAATCCACCACCTGGTCGAAATCCATGTTGCGCAACGTCCAGGTCTGAATGCCGACCTGCATTGCGTGATCCGCGCCGCACGTGGTGCCAGTGAGGAGCAACGACGAAGTGACAAACGCCAGCGAAAAGAAAAACAGCTTCGATGATTTCATAGTGATTCGCGATTTGACGACCATTCAACCGGGAAAAGAAAGTCCGTCAATCACAAATCCATCTTCGGGCTTCGCGGACACAGCAATTGGCGTAGTATTCTGAATCCAACTTGTCTTGACTGCGTCTGCTTGTTATAGGTTATCGAAATTGCTACCGACAACAGGACGCTTCTGCGTCCGCGAGAAAAATGTATGAATTGCTTGAATCAAAAAATCATGGCCCTGTTGATGGTCGGCAGCGTCGCCATTCTTGCGCCTGGTTTTTCTTCGGCGGAAAACTGGCCGCAATGGCGCGGGCCGTTTTTCAACGGCTCCTCCACGGAAACAAATTTGCCCGACAGATGGAGCGAAACCGAGAACATCGTCTGGAAAGTACCGTTGCCCGGACAAAGCGGCGCCACGCCTGCCATCTGGGGTGATTCAATTTTCGTCTCCAGCCCGGATGCACAAAAGAATCTACTCTTGATTTGCTTCGACCGCCGCGAGGGCAAAGTGCGCTGGCAAAAGCAGGTGGCCACGGGCGACCGCAAAGCGGGTAACAACAACATGGCTTCTCCCTCGCCCGTCACCGACGGCCAGAGCGTGTTTGTCATTTTCGGCACTGGCGACCTGACCGCCTTCGATTTTTCAGGCAACGAACTTTGGACACGCAATCTCGCCAGGGAATACGGCCGCTTCGCCAACATGTGGCAATACGGCGCCAGCCCGTTGCTGTTCAAAGGCAGACTCTACATCCAGGTCCTGCAACGCAGCCCGCTGCCGCCGGATTACACCCACGCCATCGACGACAAGCCGGAGCGCGAATCGTTTATTCTCTGCCTTGATCCCAAGACGGGTAAAAATATTTGGCGGCACGTCCGCCCCACCGACGCAATCGGCGAGTCAAAGGAGGCATACACAACGCCAATTCCTTACGAGGGAAAGCACGGCTCTGAAATCATAATCCTGGGCGGCGATTACGTTACCGCGCACGACGCTGCCACCGGGGATGAACTCTGGCGTTGTGGCGGGTTGAACTCCAAGAAGAATATCTGGTGGCGGACGGTGCCCTCGCCGGTGGCCGCTGACGGATTCATTTACGTCTCCGCCCCCAAACGTGAACCGTTGCTGGCCGTCAAGGACGGCGGCGCCGGCCTCGTGACCGACACGCACATCGCGTGGAAACTGACGGAGTATTCGACCGACGTTTGCACGCCGCTCTACTATCAGAATAAACTATTCGTGCTGGACGGCGACCGGCAGATGATGACCTGTCTCAACCCCAAAACCGGCGAAAAAATCTGGCAAGGCAACCTGGGGCTGCGGGAAATCATCCGTGCTTCGCCCACCGGCGCCGATGGCAAAATCTATTGCATCAGTGAAAAGGGGAACGTGGTGATACTGGACGCCGGTAACGAATTCAAAATCCTCGCTACAATTCCGATGGGTGGCGAACCGTGCCGGTCGTCCATTGTCGCGGCAGGCGGACAACTGTTCATCCGCACTGCTGAAAACCTTTACTGCCTTGGGAAGAAATGAAGGACGAGTGAGCTTGACTTGAAATCCCACCTGCCACGTTTCGGCGGAGCTCCACAGGTGGGAATGAAGTTTGGACTTCGAAACTCTTCCCTGTTTCACTCCCTTCATGGCGCTGCCGTACAAAATTGCCTCATTGCTTTATTGTTTCAATGAGCGGGATGAAGTGTTGCTGTTGGAGCGCGCACAGGAACCTAATCGCGGCTTTTGGAGTCCTTGTGGCGGAAAACTTCACACCGACACCGGCGAATCGCCTTACGCCTGCGCCTGTCGCGAAGCGCAGGAAGAACTGGGTCTGATGATTCAGCCACGAGATTTGCATCTCACGGGTCTTGTAAGCGAGCACGGTTACGAAGGTCAGGCTCACTGGCTGATGTTTTTGTTCGAGGTCAAGCGACGACTGACAACTTTGCCGCCGCCAATTCGGGAAGGCAGATTTGAATTCTTTCCTGCCGGTGAACTGGGCAACGTGAATCTGCCGCAAACGGATCGCGAACAAATCTGGCCGTTGTTCTGGCGGCATCGTGGCGGTTTCTTTGCCGGGCATTCCCATTGCCATCCCGACGGGCGCGATGAATGGACGCTGGAACAATCCAGCGTGGCCGCCGATGTCAGTCGGCGATGACATCAGACCCCATCATACTGCGCAGACTGACGTCCACGGCCACGAGGTTCACGGAGGGCGGTGACTTTCCGAATAATCAGGGTGCGCCGGTCCACGTCGCCGGAGCGCGGACAGCCTTGTCCGCGCGCTTCGTTCACGCGTTCGCGAATTTGCAGACCAGGCTGTCCGCGCGCCGCAACGACGCGAACACAATGCCCGGCAACAAACCGTGGTGATCTCCCCACGCCGGCCACGAAGGAGGCGGCGACAGAGACACGCCGTGATGTTTCATGATGTTGTCATTCTCCGCGCACTCTTTTACACTGCTCACAGGCCATCGACCCCTTTGACAATTTTAATACATGCTGCTCAAAAACAATTACGCCGTCAAGCTGATGCTCCGCTCGGTGTTCCTGCTCTGACACCTGCCTGTCGTGATGGACGATGCCCCATAGGCGGCATAAAGGCTTGACCTGAATGATTTTGCCAGCATCATGTGATTCAGCATTGCTGCGCTTGCGTCTCAATGCTCTTAAAGGGTTCGAGGTTGTGTAGCCTCGGAGGTCAACGAGGATGGTCGGGCCGCCATCCGATGAACTGCATTGCATTGTCGGCAATGAAGCATCGGACACAACGCCCGGTCGTCAAACGCTTGCCCCTCTCCCGGTGGGTCAGCGTCTCCTTCCGTCCTCACGTCCGGCAAGCTTCCGCCGTCGCGCAGCGAGCGCGACTAGAATTGCTTCGGCAAAGCAAAGCCCCTCCTTCACACAATGAACTCGAAAATGGCTCTTTATGTTCTGACGCATGGCGTCGGATTGATTGCTCTCGCTCTCCTCACACATCGCGTCGCTCCAGAAATGGCGCGGGTGACACTGATAACCGGTCTGGCGGGCGGTGGGTTCTGCGCGCTTTGGGGCGTGTTCGGTTTGCTCGGACACCGCCGCCGCGTTGGCGCGGTGCTAACCTTGATTCCAGTCTCTCTCGTGCTTCTCACCCAAGCTGTAAGCGGCTGGATGGAACGAGGCGCAGGCAAATCTGAAAGTCTGTTCGCACCCTCGCTGATGACCGTAATGCTGGTGACTTCCGTGGGCGTGCTGACTTACGTGCTTCATGCCGGCGAGAACTCGCCGGATACGCATGGGGCGAAAACCTCCGGGCCTCAACCCAAGTCCAAGTGAGCGCAATGCGGCCCGTAAAAATCGCATCGGTGGTTGTAACTCTGCATTTGATCGTGCTGGGATTTTTCTTCTTCAAACCGCCCTTGAACTATTTCATGGTGACTTGCCTAAGCACGGTTATAGTTTGGTCGGCAGTGTTCTCGTGCGGCAAACGAAGGAAGTGGGCCGCCATCATCACTGGTTCCCTGCTCCAGCTTGCCATCCAACAAGTCGCTTATCACGCCTGGTTGTCCGACCAAGCCCGCGTCTGGTGGCCGTTGGCGCAATTCCTTTCCTTGCAATACGTGGTGGCGCTCAGCCTCGGCAGGTTGCCGGATGACCCATAAGTGACGCGGCGCGAGATGATAGCTAGATAAAACCCAATCCCTTAAACTTGAAACACCATGATGAAATTCTCCTTGGAAAAGTTTCTGAAACTGACGTTCCTCGGCCTCGTCGCGCTGCTTTGCTGGTCGCCCTGCGTGCAAGCTCAGCCCGCCACCAATGCCCTCACGGCGCTTGTCTCAGATATGTCCACCGTCCAAGCCCCGCCGAAGGTCTGGCTCACGTTCGGCCTCGACCGCCTCGCACCACTGCGATACGCGCCCTTCGCCGACATACCGCTCTGGCAGTATCTGAGTTCGCTCATCTACATCTTCCTCGCGTTCTACGTGTCCAAGGCGCTCGACGCGCTCATCACCGGCCGGGTGAAGAAATGGGCGGAGAAGACCGCGACGAAGCTTGACGATCTGCTCGTTGATTTGCTGCGCGGGCCGGTGCGCATCGTCTCCTTCGTCATCCTCTTGCACATCGGCATGAAGGTCTATTCCTGGCCGGAGACGCTCGCCTCGTTCTTTTCCGCCGCGCTGAAAATCATCGTGGCGGTTTCCATCACCTACGTCCTGCTCAAAGCCGTTGACGCGCTGGTGCGTGTCTGGAAGGAGCGCACCACGACGCCGGAGAACGAACAGTTCAGCCGCCAACTCCTCCCTCTCATCAGCAAGACCCTGAAAGTCTTCGTCGTCATCGTGGCGGCTTTGGTCACGTCGCAAAATCTCGGCCTCAACGTCACGGGCCTGATCGCCTCGCTCTCCATCGGCGGTCTGGCCATCGGCCTGGCGGCCCAGGACACGCTGGGCAATATCTTCGGCGCTGTAGCGGTGTTGATGGACAAGCCCTTCAAAGTCGGCGACCGCATCCAGCTCGACTCCCTGGATGGCACGGTGGAAACCATCGGTTTCCGCAGCACCCGCGTGCGCAACCTCGACGGCCATCTCGTCACCGTTCCGAACAAGACAATGGGCAACGCCACCATCACCAATGTCTCCGCGCGGCCGAACATCAAGACCGTGATGAACATTGGCGTGACGTATGACACGCCGGCGGAGAAGGTCGAACGCGCAATGCAAATCATCGAGGACATTTATCGGCCGCACCCGAAGACCGCCGACCTCATCATCAGCTTCAACAAGTTCGAGAGTTCGTCGCTGAACATCCTCGTGGTGCACTGGTGGAACTCGACCGACTTCAAGGAATACCTGCTGCAATTTCAGAAGCTGAATCTCGAACTGAAGCGCCGCTTCGATGCCGAGGGCATCAGCTTTGCGTTCCCGACGCAGACGCTCTATCTCAAACAGGACTCCGAATGGAGCGTGGCCGGTCCTGACAACTCAGCGGCCCGAAACTGACCTCGTCCCATGCGCGAAGACATGATTAACGCAAAGTCGGCGCTGCCGCGTATCGCGATGGTTTCCACCCACGGCTACGTGGCGGCGCAACCACCGTTGGGCGCGGCGGACACGGGCGCGCAGGTCGTGTATGTGCTGGAGCTTTCCAAGAAGCTGGCGCAACTCGGCTACGAGGTGGACATCTGGACGAGACGTTTCGAGGACCAGCCGGAAATCGAACCCGTGGCCGAACAGGTGCGCATCATTCGCGCGCGTTGCGGCGGGCAAAACTTCATCCCCAAGGAGTATCTCTACGAGAAGCTGCCCGAATGGGGCGAAAACGCGCTGCGCTTCATCAAGAAGCGCGAATTGAAATACGAGTTCGTCAACAGCCATTACTGGGACGCCGGTGTGGCGGGCCAGCACTTGGGCGAAGTGCTGGGCGTGCCGCACGTTCACACGCCGCATTCGCTGGGCGTCTGGAAAAAGCGTCAGATGGAGAACGATTATCCAGGTGACGCGGCCAAGTTCGAGCAGCAATACAACTTCAGCAAACGCATTCATCACGAACGGTTGCTTTACGAATCAGCGCACATGGTGCTGGCCACGACTCCGCCCCAACTGGAATTGCTCCTGAGCGATTACGAAGTGCCGCCGGAGAAGTGCCGGATGATTCCGCCCGGCTACGACGACAACCGGTTCTTCCCCGTGAGCGAGTCCACCGAGCGCGCGTTGCGCCAGAAGCTCGACTTCATCGGACCGGTCGTGATGGCGATCGGACGGCTGGCGCGCAACAAGGGATACGACCTGCTCATTCAGGGGTTCCAACTGGTGGCGCAGCGCAATCCGCAAGCGACCCTTTATCTGGCTGTGGGAGGCACAAGTCTGACACCGTTGGAGGAGAAGATTCTTGGAGGACTCAAGGAACTGGTCGCTGAACTGGGCCTGAACGACCGCGTCCGCTTCGGCAGCTTCATCCCCGACGATCAACTCGCCGATTATTACCGCGCCGCAGATGTGTTTGTGCTGTCCAGCCGTTACGAGCCGTTCGGCATGACCGCGATTGAAGCGATGGCGTGCGGAACGCCGACGGTCGTGACGGTTCACGGCGGGCTTTATCGCGCGGTCACCTTTGGGCGGCACGCGCTCTATGCTGATCCATTTGACCGCGAGGACCTGGGCATTATGATACTCAAGGTGCTCAAGCATCCGCGTCTGCGCTTGCGCTTGGCGCGCATGGGAGCGCACAAGGCGCGGAGCTTGTTCACGTGGACGGGTGTCGCCCAGCAATTGGTCGCGTTGGTCGAACATCGGGCCACGGAAAGTTTCGCGTTAAGCGACACCGAATGGGACGAACCGTGGAATGATGCCGATTAAACTTTTTTCCTCCGACCTGGATGGCACTTTGCTGGGCAATCCAGAATCCGCTCGTCGCTTCAAGCATACCTGGGAATCGCTCTCCCGCCGCCAGCGCCCGCTCTTGTGTTACAACTCCGGGCGCTTCGTGGACGACGTGCTCAATCTGCTGAAGACCGAGGAATTACCGTGGCCCGACTACATTCTCGGCGGAGTCGGCACGCAACTCTATGATGCCAAACGCAAGCGACACGTCGCGGAATTCGACGAGCAGTTCCGTGACGGTTGGGATCTGGTCAAGGTGGAGCAAATCCTTGCTGCCTTTCCCGGCATCACGCGGCAACCGCCGGAGTTTCTGCACCCCTACAAGTCGAGCTGGTATCTGCACCATGCCGCACCTGATACTCTGAACGCACTCCGCAAACAACTGGCAGAGGCTGGCCTCAACATCTCGGTGATTTACTCCGGTGCTCGCGACTTGGACGTTTTGCCCGCCAACACAAGCAAAGGCCACTCGCTTCAGAGACTCTGCGAACGGATTGGCCTCCCGCTGAAACAAGTCCTCGTGGCTGGCGATACGGGCAATGACAGCAGCATGTTCCTTTTGCCGGAAGTGAAAGGCATCGTCGTGGAAAACGCGCAACCGGAACTCCACGAGGCCGTCGTGCATCTTCCCACCTACAGTGCGACTCGCGCATTTGCCGACGGCGTGCTGCAGGGATTGGCGCATTTCGGAGTCATCACCGAAGCCCCTTCACTCGACCGCGCTATCGTGCCCGCGACGGAACTTGATCCTACGCTACGCCGACTGCTCAGCGATGAGTCGCTCAGTTCCCTCACCCAGACTGAGCGCGAATTGATTGCGGAAGGCTATCGGCGCGCATTGATCGCCTTGCGAAAGAACATCACTCCGATTGGTTTTTCGGCCTGCTCGCTGGCCGACAACGAAGTGACCGGGACGGACAACAACTACCGCGCGGTATGGGCGCGCGATGGCGCGATCACCATCGTCGGCACGATAGACCTGCCGGATGCGGACATCCACGCGGCCCAACTGGCCACATTGCGCACGCTCTTGGATCATCTCGCGTCCAACGGCCAGATTCCCGCCAACGTCAGCCTCGACACCGGTGAGACAGACTACAGCGGTGTGGGCGGCATCTGCGCTATTGACGGCGGCTTCTGGGCGGTGCTGGCGTTTTATCTCTACGTGCGCAAGCATGAAGATTGGGATTTGCTGGCGGAATACGCCGCTCCTTTGGACCGCATGATGAACTGGCTGCTTGGGCTGGACAGCAACAACGACGGTCTGCTCGAAATCCCGGAAGCCGGCGATTGGACAGACTTGTTCGGCCGCAGCTACCACATTCTCTACGACGAAGTGCTCTGGTATCGCGCCACCGTTGCTTATGGCCGGCTGCTGGAGTTTCAGAAAAAGTTCGAGGATGCCTCCGCGTGGTTGCGCCGCGCGCAGACCATCCGCAGCAAGATCCTCGCGGCCTTCTGGCCCTCAACGAAACCGCGCGACCCGACCGCCCGCACCAGCTTTGCGGACCAACAGTTCGCCATCGGCGATGCGAGCTATCTGCTGGCCGAAATTACGCCCTTTGCCTTCAACTGGCGCTGCGACGTGTTGGGCAACATCCAGGCGTTCATTGGAAATGTGCTCGACGTGGATCGGGCGCGCACGGCCTTCAAGTTCATGTGGGGCGTCGGCGTCAACGAACCCTATCCCGTCGCGAACCTGTATCCGCCCGTGCAAGCCGGCGACCCCGATTGGCGCGCCTACTACACCGTGAACCTGCTCAACCTGCCGGGCCATTATCACAACGGCGGCATCTGGCCATTCATCGGCGGCATGTGGGTGCGCTTTATTCATCGGCTCGGTTTGCGCGACGTGGCCTGCCGGGAATTGCTCAAGCTTGCGCAGGTGAATCGCCTCGGCAAAAACCAGGATTGGGAGTTCAACGAATGGATTCACAGCCGCACCGGTCGTCCGATGGGCAAAGCGTTTCAAGCGTGGTCCGCCGCGTCGTTCATTCACGCCTGCCACGAGTTACAAATGAGCCCGGAAAGCCTTGCTCGTGAGTGAGGGCACTGCCAAACCAATCATCTGCTTCGGAGAAATTCTGTGGGATTCACTCCCACGCGGCTTGTTTCCCGGCGGCGCGCCGATGAACGTGGCCTATCACCTGCAACAACTGGGCTCGCATCCAATCCCCGTCACCGCCGTGGGGCGCGATTCACTCGGCGAAGAATTGCTTCAACGACTGAAGACGTGGGGCGTGGACACCTCCGGCGTGAGCGTGCATCCCACCAAACCCACCGGCCTCGCCCGCGTCACCGTCGTTGACGGTGGCCCTCGATTTGAAATCGTGGAAGACGTGGCTTGGGACTGGATTGAATTGTCGGTGGAAGTAATGGAACACGCGCCGCAAAGCGCCGCCGTGGTTTTCGGTTCGCTGGCTCAACGCTCCGAATACAACCGCCAGTCCCTCGCTGACTTGCTCGATCATTGCCCAACCGCCCTCAAAGTTTTCGATGTCAATTTGCGCCCGCCTTACCATTCCGCCGAACGCGTCTGGGCGTTGGCGCAGCGTGCCGACCTCATCAAGCTGAACGATCACGAACTCATTTCGCTGCTGAACGAATCTGCCCCGCCCGCGGATCTGGCGGAAGCGGTGCGGCGTTTTTCCAAACGGGCCGGGGTGGGCAAGGTCTGCCTCACCGCCGGGGCGGCTGGGGCGGGATTGCTGCTCGACGGCGAGTGGTTTTGGGAATCGGCCAAGCCCGTGTCGGTTCGCGACACCGTGGGAGCGGGCGACTCTTTCCTGGCCGCACTCTTGTTTGGTCTGCTACAAGGGATCAATCCACCGGCGGAAATCCTCCGCCGAGCCTGCCGTCTGGCCGAGGTCGTCGTGACCCGGGACGGTGCGACACCGGCATACCATTTGGATGAATTCGGCAATGTGAGGGTTCAATAAACAGCGGCTCAATCAGGTGAGCCCGATATTCCTCCCAGCGCGTTTCCTTTCTCATTGAAGACATGCGCCTGGGAGACATCAAGCGCGAGTTCCATCGCCGCGCCGGGGACGGCGCGACAACGTGACGGCAGACGCGCGGCAAACGCGGCGTTGGACAAAGGAACTTCGCCGGACTCGGCTGCCTTCGCCGTCGCGGTGAGAGGTTTTACTCCCGCGTCGAAATAAACTATCTGCTCGTGCCCCATCGCTTCGACAGCGACCACGCGAACCTGAAGGCGCTGGCCGGATGCATCTTGTTCCGGCGCTCGGAACGCTTCCGGTCGCAAGCCGATGATGAGTTTGCCAATCTGCGACAGGCCGCTGGGCGAAAACCGTTTCGTAACTGCTTCGGGCAGCGGCAGCACTTCATTGCCAAAACGAAAGCCCGGCGCGCCGTTCGCGGTCGTGGCGCTCGCGTTTTCAAACAAGTTCATGCGCGGACTGCCGAGAAATGTCGCTACGAACACGTTCGCCGGACATTCGTAAAGTTCCTTCGGCGTTCCCGCTTGTTGCAACTGCCCGTGATGGAGCACTGCCAGCCGGTCGCCCATCGTCATCGCTTCGACCTGATCGTGGGTGACGTAAAGCGTCGTGGTGCGCAACCGCTTTTGCAGCGCGGTGATTTCGCGGCGCATTTGCACGCGAAGCTGGGCGTCAAGATTGGAGAGCGGCTCGTCCATCAGGAACACTGCCGGCTCGCGCCCCAGCGCGCGCCCCATCGCCACGCGCTGCCGCTGGCCGCCGGAAAGCTGGCCGGGCTTGCGTTCGAGCAGTGACTCCAATTCGAGCAGCCGCGCGACTTTCGTGACGCCCGCATTGATGCGGTCCTTCGCCCAGCCTGCCATCTGCAACGGAAACTCCAGATTCTTGCGCACGGTCTTGTGCGGGTAGAGCGCGTAATTCTGGAATACCATCGCGATGTCGCGCTGTTGCGGCGGCAGATCGTTGACGATGCGGTCGCCGATGCGGATTTCGCCCGAAGTTGTTTCTTCCAGGCCAGCCAGCATTCGCAGGATGGTGGATTTGCCGCAACCACTTGGGCCGACGAGCACCATGAATTCGCCGTCGTTGATCGCGAGATTGAAATCGCGGACGGCGTGCGTGCCGTCGGCGAAGCTCTTGTTCACTTGATGAAATTCTATTGTTGCCATGTCTGCTTGCGCTTCGGTTCAGCCTTTCACTCCCGTCATCGCGATGCCGCGCACGAACCATTTTTGGAACACGAGGAACACTGCCAGAACGGGCACGACCATCAACGTGCCGAATGCCATGATGTCGCCCCATTGCACCGGCTTGTTCGACGAGAAGTAGCCGAGCGCCACGGGCAACGGTTGGTATTCCGGGCCGCGCGTCACCATCAACGGCCAGAGGAAGAATCCCCAGTGCAGCAGGAACGTCAGGATGGCGACGGCGGCGTAGGCGGGTTTGGCCAGTGGCGCGATGATGAAGAAAAACGTCCGCCACGGCCCTGCGCCGTCCACGCGCGCGGCTTCCTCCAGTTCGCGCGGCAGGCCGTTGAAGAATGTGTAGAACAGATAGATCGCGAACGGATTGGCGATGAAGGGCACGATCTGCGCGCGAAACGAATTCGTCCACCCGGCGAAGGTCATCTCGAAAAAGAGCGGCACGACGATGGCCTCGTAAGGAATGATCAGCAGCACGATCACCGCCGCGAGCACGGTCGCGCGTCCGCGCCAGCGCAAACGCGCGAGCGCATAGCCGGCCATCGAATTGACGAGCAGCCCGGCCAAGACGACCGAACCGACGATGAGCAGCGAGTTCAGGAAGAAGTGGGTGAAGTCGAGTTGGCGGAAGACGGCGCGGTAATTATCCAGGGTCGCATCCATCGGCAGCATGGCCTGCCATCCGAGCGCCAGCACTTTTTCATTTGGCCGGAGACTGCCGGCGAGCATGAACCAAAGAGGTCCGAGAAAACTGATCGTCGCGAAGATGAGCAACGCACCCGAAGTCCACGATGCGAAGCGTTCGGATTTCGGATTTTACTTTCATCTCATCTGCCTTTCCTGCCGCACCAGAAAGTGCTGCGCCAACGCCACGAGGCAGACGAGGGCGAAGAACACCACCGACATCGCCGCGCCCAACCCAACCTGGTTGCGTTCCCGCGCGGCCACAAACGATTCAAACATCACGGTTGTCGTCGCGTCCTGCGGGCCGCCCTGGGTGAGAATCCACACTTGATCGAACAAACGAAATGAGAGAATGGTCGTGACCATGACGACGAAGATCAGAGTGTTGCGCAGTTGGGGCAGCGTGACATGCCAGAACTGATGCCGTCGGCCCGCACGATCAATTGCCGCCGCCTCGTAAAGCTCGTGCGGAATCGCCTGCAAGCCCGCGAGCAGGATGACCATTTGATAACCCACGCCCTGCCAGATGGACATGAGCATGATCGCCGGCATCGCCAGCGCGGGATGCCGCAGGAAATCCGCCGGTTGCCACGCACCGAATGTGATCGTGTGAAGGAATTGGTTCATCATTCCCGACGAGCCGGGTGCGAGGAGGAGCGCCCACACCACGGACACCAACGCCATCGGATAAATCACCGGCATGAAAAACACGGTGCGGAAAAACACCATTCGTTTGAACGGACGATTTACGAGCAGCGCCAACCCCAACGCGAGCGCCGTTTGCAGCGGCACGACCACGGCGGCGAAGCAGAGGTTGTTCAACAACGCCCGCTGAAAACCGGAGTCGGCGAACATTCGCGCGTAATTCTCCCATCCGATCCAGCGCGTGGGCAGCGGTGAGTTGAAGCGAAAGTTCGTGAAGCTCAACCCCACGGCGAGAACAAACGGCAGCAGCAGAAACAACAACAACCCCGCGAGCGCCGGACTCGCCATGCCCCACGCGGCAAGCGTTTCGCGGTGACGGCTCGCGCTGACTTTACTTGGTCGCGTAGCCGTCATTGTCGCGAATGTCTTGGTCAATCGTTTTCACCGCGCCGTCTAGCGCGCTTTTCACATCGCCGCCTTCGATCACCTTCGCCATGACTTCCTGAAACGCGGAGGTGATGACCGGATACGCAGGCGTCACGGGCCGGGCCACAGCGGATTGATTGAGTTGCTCGGCGTAAAGGTGCAGCGGGCCGCCGGCGCGATAGAGTTCGGATCGTTCGATCACCGAACGGCGGGCGGGAACAGCGCCGTTCGCGGCGACGATGGCTTCGATTTCTTCCGGTCGCAGGAGGAACTCGATGAATCGCAACGCGGCTTCCGGGTTGCGGCATTCCCGCGTCACGCCCCAAGCCCACGAACCCATGCCCGTGCGTGAGCCTTGGCCGAAGTTCGGAAGTGGCAGCAAAACCAGTTGTTCGCCGAACGCCTGCCGGTAGCGCGGATATTCCCAATGGCCAACCCACGAAATCGCGGCGCGGCCATCCACAAATGCGCGCCCATCGGTGTTCGGGTCAACGTAACCAGCCTTGAACCATTGCCGCACATGGGCGAGCGCCTCGACTGCTTTGGACGAGTTCAACACGCCATCGGCGGATTGGTATTTCGTGCGGTCAATCAAGTCCGCGCCCGCACTCACGAGGCTGGCGTAAAATCCATACGTCCACCACTCACCGCGATAATCGCGCTTCAAGTCGAGTACCTGGCTGTCGCCGCCGGAACGCTTTTCCTGTTCGGCCAACCGCGCGAGCAACGAGTTGAATTCGTCAGTCGTCCATGCGCTGGCCGCGTTCGTTGGGACGCGCGCATTGACCTGTTCAAGCAAACGGCGGTTGGCAAACAGGCCCAACCCGGAATCAAACGTCCCCACCGCGTAGAACTTCCCGCCATACGTGCCCTGCTGCACAATGGACGGCAGCAAGTCCGATTGAACTTCAGCGGACAAACCTTCCAGCGGCTTGAGGTAACCTTTCCACACGTAGTTGGCGAGCAGCGGCCCGTCGAATTCCAGCACGTCCGGCAACTGGCCGCTGGCGGCTGCGGATTGCACCTGCGTGTCGTAGTTCGCCTCGGCGATTTCCACCAGCCGCGCCGAAACATTGGTCTGACTCTCGTTGAACCGTTTCACCTGATCCTGAACGGTCTTCCATTCCTCCGGCTTGCCGTGGTGTGCCCAAACCGTGATCGGGGCGCGTCCGTCGGCGGTTTTCCCGCCTGCATCTGGCTTCCGGCCGCACCCCGCAGACAGGCACAGGGCAAACGCCAGTCCGATGGCGACCCAAGTTTCATTGCGCGGGCCGGACCCATAACGAGGCCGGACGTGTCCGAGATTGGTTTCGATATCTTGGATCTCGTTGGTTGCTCGTTCAGCCTGTGAATCATGCGAAGATGCCGTTGACTTCATTCGGGCCTTTGCGACGGAGAGTCGAAGCGATGCGGCAGTCGGTTCGCCGCATAATGCTGTTCATTGGATGGCGGCCCGACCACCCTGTTTGCCTCCGGGAGAGCGCTCTCCCGGACCCTTTGTTGCGAGAGGCAATCATAGCCCGCAATGCCTTCAATTCGCAAGCAGCACTCTGCGCAGTTTTCACTCACTACCGCTAAACACCCATTACAATCTCCACCGGAATCCGCAGCGTTCGCCACACCGCACCTCGTCGCACATTCGCCAGGGAGTCTGCCCATCCAGCGCGAGACAGGCGAAGCTGTTCCCCGGGCAGGCGGCCCTCCAGCAAGGAACTTCAGTGCAGCAGCCAGAAGAAAAGGATCGTCACCGGAGTGGGCGGACACGGGACGCCTTCATCTTGGGGCTGAAAGCAGTCGGTCTTGATCAACGGTTTCGGACTTAGGCAGACGCGGACTGGCTGGGCCGATTAGCGTGTCGGTTTCGGTGAACGTTCGTTCGCCGCTTTCGGCCCGCCGGATTAGTTTCATTCGCAGCACCCGCGTTCCGGCCATTTTCTCGACGCGCAAATCCCATTCGCCAAATGTCACGGCATCGCCGACTCGTGGAAATCGGCCCAGCCGCTGAGTCATCAAACCCGACACGGTGCAAACCTCCGCCTCCTCGTCGAATCGTTCGCCGACCAACTCGCCCAATTTGTGCGCGGGCAAAGAACCGTTCAGTTCCCAAGAATCTTCGCCCGTTCGTCGGACGAGCGGTTCTTCCTGATCGAATTCATCTTCAATCGGACCAACCAGTTCCTCCAGCACGTTTTCCAAGGTCACCAATCCAACCGTGCCGCCGTATTCGTCCACGACCAGCGCGAAATGCAGTTTGCGCTGGAGGAAAAGCGTGAGGAGCTTTTCCAATCGTGCGGTTTCCGGGATGAAGATGATTTTACGGGCTGCTACTGCCAGGTCACGACCGCACTTTGCCTCGTGCCGCAAGGCCACAATGTCCTTGGAGTTGACGACGCCGAGTGTCTTGTCCAAGTCGCCTCCTTCGCACAGCGGGAAACGCGAATAACGAGTTCGCTGGGCCAGGGCCAGGCACTCGCCGATGCTGGCCTCGGTGTCCATTCCGACAATTTCGTGCCGTGGTCGCATCACTTCGCGCGCGCGACGTTGTCGCAGGGTGAAGGCATTCAGTGCGATGTCCTGTCCCATCGTTGGACCGTCGGCGTGGCGTCGCGATTCGCCGAGGATCAAGCGGATTTCCTCCTCGGAATGGATCAACTCAGACTCGTTGACCGGCTGAAGCCCACAGCGCCGTAACAGCCAAAAGGCGGCGTGGTTGAGAAGCCAGATGACGGGATAAAATAGTTTGTAAAAACATTGCAGCGGTGTCGCGACCCACAGGGAGGTCGCCAGTGGCTTTTGAATAGCCAGCGATTTGGGCGCGAGTTCGCCCACGACAATGTGCAGGAAGGTGATGACCGTGAAGCCGACTGCGAAGGCGAGCCAGTCCGCTTGCGCCGGGTCAACGCTGAAGTATTTCAGCACTGGCGCTAACAGGGACGCGAACACCGGCTTGCCCACCCAGCCGAGACCCAAGCTGGCCAGCGTGATGCCGAGTTGAGTAGAGCTAAGGGCCGCGTCGAGATTCCGCACAATGCGCCGCGCGACCTTCGCCCGACGATGGCCTTTGGCCACCAAGGTTTCGAGCTGGGTATCGCGGATTTTGACCAGGGCGAACTCCGCCGCGACGAAAAAGCCATTGAGCAGAACCAGCAACGGCACTGCCGCCAGTTGCAGGATTGTCATTGGAATTTCGTTGGCGTTCATGTGTGCTGGTTGCCTTCCTGCCGCTGGCGACGCGGAGTTTCGCGGACGTTCCCACGCCAGTCGGCGCGGTTTTCGAGACTTAGCCGCCGTTGCCCACCTTGCGAACCGGGTTCACGCCGCCGAATGGATTGGGCACGGCCTCCGCAGCCTGTGGATCGGGCGTCCATTGGCCGTCCACCACCAGACAATACTCGTAGTCGCCGGGCGGCAAGGCCAAGTCCTTTGCCCATCGGCCCTGGCCCAACGCGATCATGGGTGTCGCGTTCGGCTGCCACTCGTTAAAAGTGCCGGCGATGGCAACCGACTCGGCGGTGGGAGAGGCGAATTCAAAATGAATCCGCTTCGATTCGTGCTTGCCACCATTGTTTTTGTTCCTCTTGTTCTTGTTCGTTTCATTTTTCATGCTTCGACCTTTCTTCATTTGTTTGTTTATGCGACGCGGAAACGGGGATTGGCCGGCCTCACACCCGCCCGGCGACCGGCGCGCCAGACCAGCGGCCGGCCGTCAACGGATGCTGGCCGTGGCCCTTGTGCCGGAGTTGCTGACCGGTCTTGCGCCGCTCGATTTGCTGGCGCAGGGCGGTGGTGACTTTGAGCCAGGCCGCTTCCAGCGTGTGGTCGCGCGCTTCGGCATGGATGTCCGGTCCGGGCACGGCCAGCGATACAAACGCGCGGTAGGCCGGTGCGTCGCCCCGCCGCTGTTCGAGCACCACCGCAGCGGCGGTAACCGAAATGAGGTTCTGCAACCCTTCGAGCGGTTGCTCCAGCCAATGGCGCGAACTGGCGTTGAGATTGAGACCGAGAATGTGGAATTGGATTTTCATGGATTTCGATGGGTTGTGTGTTTCATTGCGCTCTTCCCGCTGGCTTTTCCGCGCCGCCTGTCCTTCGGTCTTGCAACAACAAAAACAGCATGGACGCCGAAACCGCGAGCATCAGAGTAATCATTACCGACGGGTTGGAATGTGGTGATCGTTTTCATCGCAGTGCGTTTGCACCTTTCGCATCACTCGTTTAGCCCCCAGCGGTGGTAAGGAATCGCGCTCACGAACGGAGCGGTGTAGCGTCGGTGCAGGAGCTCGTGAATACTTGTGTCACTTCCATCCGTCGGAACATGGAAACCCTGGATGCTCTCCGGCGTCGGCTGCGCTGACGACTCTGGGATTGCCGGCGCGGTTGCGTGTTTGACCTGGACCGTGCCTGACGACAAGGCACTGAACTCTTTCAAGGTGATTGTAGTTTTCATCTTGTCAGAATAAAGGCGGCGTCACCCTTAGCCTATTACGACTTTTGGAATGGACTGAAAGGTTAAAGCGAATACCATCTTCGTGTGGAATTCTTGAACTTCCATCATCTGCGTTACTTCTGGGTGGTCGCCAAGGAAGGCGGCTTGCGGAAGGCGGCGGAAAAACTACACGTCTCCCAGCCCACCATCAGCGCGCAGATTGCAGCGCTCGAAGGCGTGTTTGGAGAAAGACTTTTCCGGCGCGGCGGACGCGCATTGGCGCTCACCGAAGCTGGCCAGCACGTGTTCATCTATGCGGAGGAGATTTTTTCGATCGGTCAGGACTTGTTGGACTCGGTGAAGCAGCGGCCCACTTCACGCCCGTTGCGGCTGCGTCTCGGCGTTGCCGACGCGCTGCCCAAACTGGTCACCTACCAAATCATTAAGCGGATCTTCCGCCTTCCACAACCGGTGCAAGTTTCCTGCTGGGAAACCAAAGTCTCGGACATGCTGGTCGAACTCACTGCGTATCGCCTCGACCTCGTGCTTGCGGACGAACCGGCCTCCAGCAGCGTCACAGCCAATGTGTTCAATCATTTCCTGGGCGAATGCGGCGTGACGTTTTGCGCAGAGCCGCGACTGGCGGCGAAGCTCCGGCGCGGCTTTCCCAAATCATTGAATGGCGCGCCAGCACTGTTGCCAATGTCAAACAGCGGGTTGCGCCGATCGCTGGAAAAGTGGTTTCATGCCATCGGCCTCCGCCCGCAGTTGGTTGGAGAAATCGAGGACCCGGCCCTCGTGCACATCCTCGCGCTCCACGGCTTGGGCTTCATGGCGGTGCCGACGCTGGTCGCGAAGGAAACCGTCACCCGGTTTGGCTTTCGCGTGATTGGGCGAACAGATGACTGCAAGCAGCAATTCTATGCGATCACCCCCGAGCGCAAGCTCACGCATCCTGCCGTAGTCGCCATCACGTCCGGAGCGAAAGAGGCACTGTCAGACTGAAAGCATGATGCCACCCACCATGCTTGCCGCCGCCACCGCCGACCCGCATCCGGCGATGATCTTGCCGTTTGCGTTGATGCTGCTGTGCATCGCGCTCATGCCCTTCATCAATCTGCATTGGTGGGAGCGGCATTTTCCAAAAGTCGCGGTGGGTTTGAGCGCGGTGACGACAGTTTACTACGTGTTCTTTCTCGGCAATGCCGCGCGGATGCTGCACGTCGCGCACGAATACGCGAGCTTCATGGCGCTCATCGGCTCTCTGTTCATAGTGGCGGGTGGGATTCACATTGAGGTGAAGGGCGAAGCCAAGCCGTGGGTCAACTGCCTGTTCCTGTTCATCGGCGCGGTGCTGGCGAATCTCATCGGCACGACCGGCGCGTCCATGCTGCTCATCCGCCCGTGGATGCGGATGAACGAGTATCGCATCACGGCGTTTCATATCGTCTTTTTCATCTTCATCGTCAGCAACGTGGGTGGTTGCCTCACGCCCATTGGCGACCCGCCGCTGTTCCTCGGCTACATCAAAGGCGTGCCGTTCTGGTGGGTGTTGCAGAAATGCTGGGTGGCCTGGGCCATCGCCGTCGCGGGTTTGATTGCGATTTTCTATGCCCTCGACCGCCGCAATTTTCTCCGTGCACCGCAAGAAGTTCGGGAAGTCGAAACCCGGCAGGAGATTTGGAGAATCGACGGCTGGCGCAATGTCGGTTTCCTGGCGGTGATTCTGGCGGCAGTGTTCATTAAGCAGCCCGTTGGGTTGAGTGAAGCCTTGATGGTCGCAGCGGCGGTCGGTTCGTGGTTCGCTACACCCAAGCGCATCCACGAAGCCAACGCGTTCAATTTTCATCCCATCCGCGAAGTGGCGTGGCTGTTCGTCGGGATTTTCGCCACGATGGTACCGGCGTTGGATTATTTGGAAATTCACGCGGGGCAACTGGGTCTCGATTCGGAGATGAAATTCTTCTGGCTCACCGGCCTGCTGTCGGGCGCGTTGGATAATGCGCCGACCTACCTTACGTTTCTCGCCGCAGCGATGGGACTGCACGACTTGAGCTTGAACAACCCGGAACACGTCCGCCAACTCGTCGCCGCGCACGACCATGAACTCATCGCCATTTCGCTGGGCGCGGTCTTCTTCGGCGCGCTGACCTACATCGGCAACGGCCCGAACTTCATGGTCAAATCCATTGCCGAACAGGCCAGGGTGAAGACGCCCAGCTTCTTCGCCTACCTGCTCAAATACGCGCTGCCGATTTTGATTCCGCTCATGGTCGTCATCTCGCTGTTGTTCTTTTCCAGGTGGCGGATGTTCTGATGAATCAAGTGTGAACCCTGTTGGCCGCCCTTGGTCAAACTCAAGCGGCCGGACACACAATTATCGTTAAGGTGGCTGAGGACGGTCGCGCCGCTATTCGTTATCCGCCCGCACCGCTTCGTTCAGTTCATCGAGGAACCTCGGTAGCGCAGATTCCACGCGATTCCAGTTGGGAATCAGCGGCCAGAACATCGGGTCTTCGACGTGCCGCCGTGCCGCTTCGCGAATGCTGACACCGAACGTAGCCACGGCGGTCTCCTCCTCGTGGCGCGGAAAAGTCAATCCATTCATCGCGGCATCCACGCCGTAAGCCCGTAACGTGTCCTCCGCCTGACGTATGTAGGCAAATTGCAGGGTCTCGAACAATCCCTGATCGAGTTTGATTCCTTCGCTGGCCATACGGCGAAAAATGGAGCGCATGATGTCCACGGCCATTCGGTTCAAACCCTTCTCGGGATCGCGCGCAGAGAGTTCCTGGTGTTTATGATCGTAGTTGTCGCAGAGTTCCGCCTGACAAATGGCGCGCGGAGCAGAATTACGGAAGACTTCCGCTAACATTCCCACTTCGAGTCCCCAATCGTAGGGAATTCGATTGCGGCGCACGAGGTCCACGTCCATCGAGACTTCGCCGGACAACGGATAACGGAACGTGTCCAGATAGACCAGAAACGGATGCGGCCCGAGGATGCTCTTCAAAGCGCGGAGCAGCGGCGTGACAAACAGCCGCATCACGCGGCCGTTGAGTTTGGTCGAGACGCGTGCGTAATAGCCCTTGCAAAAGTCGAAGCCAAACGCAGGATGCGCCACGGGATAGCACAACCGCGCCAGTAGTTCGCGGTTGTAAGTGATGATGTCGCAGTCATGGACAGCCACCATGCGCGCCTTTTCGCTGGCGAGCACGTATCCGAAGGACAACCACACGTTGCGCCCTTTTCCACCCGGGCCGGTGGGTAACTCGGCCTCATCAAGTTGCTTGAGCGACTTTTGCAATCGCGGGCCATCGTTCCAAAGCAGCGTCGGCTTTTGCGGTAGCTGGGAGAAAATCTTACGCGCGCGACGCCATTCCCGCGCATTCGCGCCATCCACACCCACCACAATCTGCTTGAGATAACGAATGTGTTTCAGTTCACGCACAATCCCGCGCAATGCGGGCGAGCCCAGTTCGCGGACGTGACAGGGGAGGACCAGCGCGATGGGTGTTTCCTTCGCGAATTCCTCCAGCTCACGCTCCAGCCGCGGCGTGTCGAGTTTGCCGAGGCGGTGCAACGTGGCCACAGCGCCGGTTTGAAAAAAGTCTGGCATGAGTTTGGGCGGTCAATTGACCGGGTTGTTTTCGTCCACCGGCCAAAGCCGGGGACGAATTCGTTTGTGGATGGCGGCCCGACCATCCCGTTTGCCTCCAGGAGAACGCTCTCCCAGACCCTTTGCTGCTAGGTCCGCAGCTTACATGGCAGTCATTGCAGAGCGCAAGCCATCGCTCAAAAAAGTTCGCATGGATAAAAGCAAACGATTGACCATCGCGTGGCGTTGGCGACACTGCAATCCAGTGAAGCTGGTCATCGTCCATTATCACCTTCGACCCGGCGGCATCCGGCGCATCATCGAACTCGCCACGCCGCACCTGGTGCGCGAAGCCCCGCGCCCCATCACGCGCATCGTGCTCGCGACGGGCCAGTGCGCGGATCGCTCATGGCACGATCACTTCGCACAACAACTGCCCGGCGTGCCGGTCAAAGTGTTCGTTGAGCGCGCGTTCAATTATCTTTCTGAACAGCGAGCTTCACCCCGGCGCATCACGGCGCATTTGCGCCGCGCGCTGGAAAAACTTTTCACCGATGCTGATGCCGGGAACTGTCTCGTCTGGGCCCACAATCTTGGCGTCGGACGCAATCTGCTCCTCGCGCGCGAACTGGCCTTCGTCTGTGCCGCGCGCGACATCCCGCTCGTCGCTCATCATCACGATTGGTGGTTTGACAACCGCTGGGCGCGCTGGCCGGAAATGCGCCGGTTTGGCTTCCGCACGCTGGCCGCGTCTGCGCGCGCTGTTTTCCCTCAAACGGACAATGTCATTCACGTCGCCATCAATCATGCTGACGCGGCCGTTCTCGCCCGGCATTTCGACAAATGCGCGCTCTGGCTACCGAACCTGACTGAACCGGCACCACCACCGCCGGCGGCGACCGTTCGTAACACGCGCCGCTGGCTGCGGAATAACCTCGCCCATGATGACGCGCCCGTATGGCTTTTACCGTGTCGCTCCCTCCGACGAAAGAACATCGCCGAAGCCTTGTTGCTTACACGCTGGCTGCGGCCCGAAGCGTGGCTGGTGGTTACCGGCGCGGCCAGTTCCGCCGACGAAGTGCCTTACTTCAAAGCGTTGGAACGAGCGGCGCATCAACATCACTGGCGCTTGCGGCTTGGCGTGCTGGCCGGTGACGAATCTCGCATGCCGAGCGTCCCGGAGTTGCTCGCGGCGAGCGAAGCCGTGCTGCTCACTTCGATTCAGGAAGGCTTTGGCCTGCCTTACCTCGAAGCCGCCGCCGCGCACCGACCGCTGATCGCGCGCCGCCTTTCCAACATCGCTCCCGATCTCAACCGCTTCGGGTTTCACTTTCCGCAGGCATACGACGAAATTCTCGTGACACCGGATTTGTTCAACTGGCGCTCCGAGCGTGCGAGGCAGGCAAAACTGTTGCGCGACTGGCGCGCAATGATGCCTTCGCTCGCTCGCGAACTCGTCTCCCTGCCGCCAGTGCTTGCAGCGGAACGCCCGTGCCCTGTGCCGTTCAGTCGTCTCAGCTTGACCGCGCAAATCGAGGTGCTGGCGCGTCCCATCCGCGAGTCGTGGGAAGCGTGCTTGCCCTTGAATCCATTTCTCGAAGCGTGGCACAAACGGGCGGAGGCGGGGCGATTGCGCGTGACGCTGTGGCCGCGCGGGGCGAATCGCTGGCTGGGCGGCGAGGCTTACGCGCAAAAGTTTTTCGACGCGCTCGCAGCGAGGTCCAAGCCGCGCGGCGCGACGATTTCGCCGGTGAAAGTTCAAACTGATTTCATCGAGAAAAAACTGGCGATGGTTAATCTTTATCCGCTGTTATGGAACACAAGAACCTGAAAATCCGGGCCGTGGTCTTTGACGTGTACGGCACGCTGCTGGAAGTGGGCGCGCCCCCATGCGACGCCGACGCGCGTTGGCTGAAACTGTTTGAGGAAATGCTGGGAACGCCGCCGCCGCTCAACCGGATGGAGTTCTCCGTGCAAACCAGCAAGCTCATAGCGCGGCGTCACGCTGAAGCGAAGGTGCGCGGAATTCGATGGCCGGAGATCGTCTGGCCTATAGTCGTGTTGGAAGCGTTGCCGAACCTCGCGCGGCTGTCGGCGGAGCAGCTCGACGAATTCCTGCTTCGCCAGATGCAAATTGGCCGCACGCTCCGGTTCGCCAACCACGCGGCGGAGTGTTTGCGCCAAATGACCAATCACCGGAAACTGCTCGGCATCGCTTCCAATTCCCAAGCCTACACGTTGCGCGAACTCGACACGTCACTGCGGGGTGATGGACTGAATCTGTCCATGTTCGATCCCGAGCTGCGGTTCTGGTCATTTGAAAACGGCTTCAGCAAACCCGACCCGCATGTGTTCCGCATCCTGACCGCGCGGCTCGAAGCTCGCGGCATCAGACCGGCGGAGACCCTCATGGTCGGTGACCGTCTCGACAACGACATCGAGCCGGCGCGCGCAGAAGGGTGGAAAACCTGGCGATATACAGAATCGAATCTTTCCACAACGGAAGTGGGCGGCGATTGGAAAGCGTTGCAAGTGTGGATGACGGAGACAGACAATTTTGCATGACCGAAATGGTTCGCAATGGGCGTTCCATAAACTTTGTGTGAACGTTGGCTCGAAAAACGGAGTCAAAGACTTGGCGACAAAAAACACAAAAGCAGGAGACGAGTTATGGCGATTACATTGAACGAGAAGAACACCAGTAACGTGCTGGAAGTCCGGGTGAGTGGCAAGCTGACGCATGAAGATTATCAACGCTTCATTCCTGAGTTTGAGCGGCTTGTCAAACAACACGGTAAAATTCGCGTGCTGTTCGAAATGGTCGATTTCCACGGCTGGAAAGCAGGCGCGCTCTGGGACGACGTGAAGTTCGACGTCAAACATTTTTCAGACCTCGAGCGGCTCGCGATGGTGGGCGACAAGAAATGGGAGGAAGGGATGAGCGTCTTCTGTCGGCCATTCACCACCGCCAAGATTCGTTATTTTGACCATGATGCCATTGCTCAGGCTCGCGACTGGATCAACGGAAATTGAACGACCGGTGGGCTAATTTTCCAACCAGAACTGGGCGGATGACGGGTTGAAATCAAAAGCTGGTTTGACAAATCTCATGAGCCGTCACCAGTTCGTCATACATTCTTAAAGTTCCGTTGTGCATGTCTTATTCGAAACGTGCCCACACGACCTGATAAGCGGACAATTCTGTTGACGCGCTTCCGCCGACCGTAAATTCGAACGATTGCTCCCCCAACAGCGCCGTCAAGCTATCCTCCGATCCGGCACCGGGCAACTCAAATCTGCATTGCACGGTTTCGTTGGCGACATTGTGCAAACAGAGCACCCGTTCTTCGCCGTCTGGCGAAACGCGGATAACGGCAAAAACGCGTTCGTCGGAGGAAATCACTTCCTGCCTGCCGCAGGGATGAAACGCCGAATGCGCGCGCCGCACTTGGAACACCTTTTTAAGTTCGGAAAATACGCGCGACCGCAATGACCGCGGGCTGGACAACTCATCTTCCAATTGATCGCGCTTCAGTTTCTCGCGGTTGATGCGCCGCGGAATTCCGGTGGCGTCGGCGCCGGCACGGTCGCTGCGCGAGCCGAAGAGCGAGTGAAAGTATAAGGCCGGTACGCCAGCAAGCGCGAGCAGGACTGCGTGCGCGACGATGAAGCGGTCAACCTGCGTTTCCAACGATTCGTCCGCCGCCGGATTCGAGAGCGCGTCAAAATAGTTAATGTTCATTTCGTATGGACTCTTTGAACCATCTCGATTTTGTTTGTACGAAACAAATCCTCCATGCCTCTGCGCGCGTTCAACCAGCGCTGCGATTTCCACTTCAGTGAGAATGCCGCGCGCGGGATTTACGCCAATGCCATCGTGCGATGCGAGGAAATTGAAGAAAGCGACTCGGTCGGACGGCAGCGGGAGTGATTGCGCCCAACGCGTGAGTTTCACCGAGTTGCCGGTGGCCAGTGAATGCAGCACCAACGGCGGCAGGGCAAAGTTGTAAACCAGTTGCGCTTCATTGGTGCCGTCGCCGAAATAAGAGATGTTGTCGGCGTGCGGCACGTTGGTTTCCGTGATCAGCAACACATCCGGAGCGACTTCATCGAGCACGGCCCGCATCAGTTGGATGACACGATGCGTCTGCGGCAGATGGATGCACGACGTGCCGATTTCCTTCCACAGATACGCGATGGCATCCAACCGGATGAAGCGCGCGCCGTGTGCCACGTAAAACAGCAGCGCGTCCATCACGGCAAGTAATACGTCTGGATTTTTGAAATTCAAATCCACCTGGTCGGCGCTGAACGTCGTCCAAACCTTTTTCGGCCCGGCCGCGGTTTGGAATTCCGTCAGCAAGGGTAACGCGCGCGGGCGGACAACTTGCGACAGATCAGGAATTCCTTCGACCGTGATAAAAAAATCCCGGAATTGCGGGTCGCCTTGGAGGAAGCATTGAAACCATTTTCCCTGAGCCGACATGTGATTAAAGACGGCGTCGAACATAAGGTCAAAACGTTGACCGAGCCGGTCAATGTCGGTCCAATCGCCAAGCACCGGATCAACCGCGAAAAAATCCTTCACCGAAAATCCATCATCCGAGGACCACGGATAGAACGGCAGGATGTGAATGCCGCTGAAAACGTCGGCAAGTTGATTCTCGCAAAACGACGCGAGGGTTCGCAGCGGGGCGATGCCGTCCTCGCGTACTTGATCCGCGTAGGTGATGAGCAGGGCGTCGCGCTCAGAAAGCGCGGCGGTTTTTCGCGGCGACTCTTGTTTGGTGCGTTTGCCAGCGATCAAGTCCGCGAGTTGCGCGGCGATGTGCCCGCCGACCGATTCGCCATAAAGCAAACGCAGCAGAGCGTCTATTCTCGGCCGTGGCGAGGCTGTGTCCGGCACTGAATTCACATCTTGAATTCTAGCCAACAGCCACGCGGCGTAAAGGCTCGGATTGAAATTCGTCAGCCGGTGTGCATTGCCAACCGCCGCCTGCGCCGGCTAATCTGTCAGCGCGTTGGCCGCCACCACTCAATGAGTAACATTGAAATCATCATCGGTCTGCTGCTGCTGCTCATGGCCGTGCCGGATGTTTGTCGCAAACTTGGCCTGCCCGCGCTCGTGTAATCTAAATCAATGTCACAAGCAAACGATCATGCCGCTCCTTTCGTTCCGGCGCAGCGCCGCAAGGAAGTGGACTTGCGCCTCGTGCCGATGGGCTTCGCCACGATTATTCTCGTGGGCGCGATGCTATTGACGCTTCCATGGGCGCAGAAGCCCGGCCATTCCCTGAGTTGGTTGGACTCTTTGTTCTTGGCCACGTCGGCAACGTGTGTGACCGGCCTGACCACGGTGAACGTGGCGGCGACATTCAACGGATTCGGACAAGCCGTGCTGATGCTACTCATCCAGGTTGGCGGCCTCGGCATTTTCACGGCGAGCATTTCACTCGTTCTCCTCAGTGGCAATCGGCTGTCGCTTTCCGATGAGCAAACTATTCACGCGACCGTGGGCCGGTTGCGCCAGGTGCGAGCACTGGACGTATTCGTCTACGCCTGTGTGTTCGTCCTAGTCTTGGAACTGGCTGGGGCGGTGGTGTTGTTCACGCTGATGTCGCAGGCGCAGCCGGAAACAAATGACTGGCAGACGCTGTGGGAAGCCGTGTTCCATTCGGTGAGCGCGTTCTGCAACGCCGGCATCTCGATCTACCCGGAAGGCATGGCCCGCTGGCGGGCGTATCCCGGCGTGCTGGCTATAATTTCCGCGCTCGTCATCGCGGGCGGCATCGGCCTGATGACACTGATCAATCTGCGCTATTACTATTTTTGGCGGCGCGATCCGCGTCGGCGCGGACGGCTCACCATGCAGACCCGGCTCTCAATCCTCTCGGCAGTGGCGTTGCTGCTGGTGGGCGGCATCGCAGCCTGGGTGTTTGAATCCAACGATACCCTCAAGCACGCCACGGTGGGCGAACAGGCGTCCTGGTCCTTCTTTCATTCCGCGATGTCGCGCACGGCTGGGTTCAATGTCGTGGACGTGGGGCAGATGAATCCACCCACCTTGCTGGCCACGCTGGGATTGATGTTCATCGGCGGTGCGCCCGGCTCAATGGCGGGCGGCATTAAGACCGTGACGTTCGTGGTGCTGCTCCTGACCGCCTGGTCGGCGTTGCGGCGGCGTGGCGAAATTCAGTTCTGGAATCGTCGATTGCCACCCAAGGTTTCATTCGTTGCCACGATGCTGGCACTGCTCGGGATCGCTTGCGTGGTGACGGGCGTGGCATTATTGATGGTCTTCGAGGACGCACGTCCGGCATCACAGACAAACCAACACTGGCTGGCGTTGGTGTTCGAGGCTGTGTCCGCGTTCGGCACAGTCGGGTTGAGCACGGGGGTGACACCGCTTTTGACTGCCGCGGGAAAGGTCGTTATCATCGCGCTCATGTTCGTGGGCCGCATTGCGCCGCTGGTGCTGGGGGTGTATCTGGCGCGTCCGGCTAACCCGCTGCTGGTCCGGCAGCCGCGCGAGGAACTGTCGCTCGGTTGAAGAAGGAAAAATCTCATGGCACAACGCATTTTTATCATTGGCGCAGGCCGGTTCGGAGCGCATCTGGCCACGCGGCTGTCCGAGTTCGGCAGCGAAATCGTGCTGGCCGACAAGAACCCCGATCGCGTGGAGGACTTGGTGCAGGACGGTTTTCACGCGGTCGAAATGGACGCGGAAGACCAGCACGCACTCAAGGAAGCCGGTGTGCAGGACGCCGATGCCGTGGTCGTGAGCATCGGCGAGAACATGCAGGGCAGCATCCTGACCACGCTCTTGCTCAAGGAACTCAAGGTGAAGAAACTCATCTGCCGCGCGCTCGACGCCCGGCACGCCACGGTGCTCGAAAAGCTCGGCGCGGACCTCGTGGTGTTGCCCACCCGCGATATGGCTTACCGGCTGGCGGAACGGTTGCGTGACAATGCCGGCAGCGACCGGCAGCAGTTGTGCGGCGATCATCAACTGGCACAAATCCGGGTTGGCCCGCCACTGCACAGCAAGACTCTGGCGGAAGCTGCGCTGCGCGACCACTATCGCGTGAATGTTGTCCTCCTGACGCGCACCGATGCGAGGGGTGAGACGATGGCAATCGAACCGACGCCCGACCGTGCGATACTCCGGGGCGACATGTTGTTCGTTTCCGGACGGCGCGAGAACTTGAACCGCTTTGAGCGTGAATGCGGAGAGGAATCAGCCGCGACTTGACTCATGAGCACCAGCATTCCAACCACCGGCGCACCGAAGCGCATCGGCTTCATCTCAACGCGCTTTCAAGGCACGGATGGCGTGACTCTCGAAGCGCGTAAATGGGCGGACATCCTTTCGGGTTTGGGCCACTCGTGCTTTTGGATGGCCGGCATGCTCGACGTGCCGCCGGAAGTCAGTCTTCTTGCTCCTCTCGCCTACTTCAACCGTCCCGCAGTGGCGGAGGTTCAGGCCAAACTCTTTGGCGTCGCCTTCCGCACACGTGCCATCACCAATCAAATCCAGAGTTTGAAGGAACAACTCAAGGACGACCTTTACCGCTTCATCGAGAAATTCCAGTTGGAAGTCTTGATTCCCGAAAACATCCTCGCGATTCCCATGCACGTTCCGCTCGGCCTCGCCATGACCGAGGTCATCGCCGAAACCACGCTCCCCGTCATCGCCCACCATCACGACTTCGCGTGGGAACGCGAACGGTTCACGCTCAACGCCGTCAACGACTACCTCCAGGCGGCGTTCCCGCCCTTGCTTTACGGGATGGAGCACGTCGTCATCAATTCGATGGCGCAGAAGGAACTCGCCCGCCGTTATGGCATTCCCTCCCAGGTCATCCCCAACGTGCTGGATTTTGAAACGCCGCCCCGCGGCTTCGACGACTACAACCGCGACCTCCGCCGGGAAATCGGCCTCAAAGAGGATGACTGGTTCATCTTGCAACCGACGCGCGTAGTGCAGCGCAAAGGCATCGAGCACGCCATTGAACTGGTGCGCCGCCTCAAAGACCCGCGCGCCAAGCTCGTCATTTCCCATCCCGCTGGCGACGAAGGCAGCGCCTACATGGCCATGCTCAACGACCGCATCACCGATGCGGGCATTGATGTGCGCTTCATTGCGGACCGCGTGGGCGAAACGCGGGGCACGAACGCCGAAGGGAGGAAGGTTTACACGCTATTCGACATTTACCCGCACGCAGACCTCGTGACGTATCCCAGCCATTACGAGGGTTTCGGCAATGCCTTTCTCGAAGCCATCTATTTCGGAAAGCCGGTGGTGGTAAACCTGTATGCCGTTTATGCCCGCGACATTGACCCACTAGGTTTCAAGACCATCGAAATGACGCAACTGGTCACCAAAGACATCGTTGAGCAGACACAGGAGATTCTCCAGAACGCCGCATTGCGTGAGGAATGGGCAAAGACGAACCACGGACTGGGCGTCAAGTATTTCTCCTACTCGGTCGCCCGACGCAAACTCGTTGCGCGATTGGCAAACCTCTTCGGCGAAGGCGTGTGAAACACCGCTAACATGCGCAATATGTTCAAAAACAATTACGCTGCCAATCTCCAGCTTTACTCTGTTTTCCTGCTCGGGGTGGCCGGCCTGACAGGTTGCCAGTCCACGATGCGGTTGCCTCCCGCCAATTTAGCGGCGGCGGGTTGGACAACGCGCCAGGGACAGGCCGTTTGGCGCGCTCGAACTAACGCTCCGGAAATCTCCGGCGAACTGCTCGTCGCCACCCACATCGACGGACGCAGCTTCGTGCAGTTCACGAAAACTCCCCTGCCGTTCGTCGTCGCCCAGACCGGCACCAACTCTTGGCAGGCTCAATTCGTGCCCAACAACAAAACGTATTCCGGCCACGGCAACCCGCCACTGCGATTAATCTGGTTACAGTTACCGCGCTGCCTTTCGGGAATGGCGCCGCCCAAACCGTGGTCCTGGCAACGTCTGGAAAATCACCGCTGGCGATTGGAAAACCGCGCATCGGGCGAGTTGTTGGAAGGTTACTTCACCGAATGACCCGCAAGTCGCGCCACTGGCTCTGGTTATTCATGCTCATCCCGATCGGCATCGGCCTGGTCCGCCTTCGGTTTGATGTCGAAGTGCTTGACCTCCTGCCTGGTAAATCCCCGGTCGTTCAAGGACTCAAACTTTACCAGCAAAACTTTTCGAATGCCCGCGAACTGATCGTCACCATAAAATCGGCCGATGCCGAACAAGCCGAATCCTCCGCCCGCGCCATCACCACCGCATTGCGAGCAGCGACCAATCTGGTTGCCGATGCCAACTGGCAACCGCCGTGGCTGGAAAGTCCCGGTCAGTCTGCCGAGCTGGTCGCCTTCCTCTGGCTCAATCAACCACCCGACATTTTCGGCCAACTTACCAACCGCCTCGCCGGCGAAAACCTGACTAACATCTTAAACGAAGCCCGTGATGCCCTTGCCACGTCGCTTTCGCCCAATGAAATCGCTCTGCGCGGTTACGATCCTTACAATTTGATGCAACTGCCGGATGGTGCGATGGCATCCACTCCTTCGCTGGGCTCGGGTCAGGAATTCTTTTCCTCCGGGGACGGCACCTTTCGTATCGTTTTTGTCGAAGCCACCACTGAACTCGCCAGCTATCGCGAATGCCTGGCTTGGTTGAATTCGATCAAGGTCATTGTCGCCAACACTCGCGCCGCGGGACAACTGGCGGACGATGTGGTGGTGCGTTACACGGGCCGGCCGGCGTTCGTAGCCGAGATCGCGGGCGGCATGGAGCACGACATGCTCGCTTCCGTGGGCGGGACGATGGTGATCATTGCGCTGCTGTTCTGGTGGGCGCACCGGCGTTGGCGTCCGTTGCTATGGTTGTTGACTCTGCTTGCCTTGATTCTCGGCGACACGACGGCATTGGGCGGTTTGCTTTTCCGAACAATTAACGTCGTCAGCATGGGATTTGCCGCCATCTTGCTCGGCCTGGCGGTGGACTACGGACTGGTGCTTTATCAGGAAGCGCAGTCTGACCGAAACGCGACCGCGCAAAAGCTGCGTCGCGACATTGCTCCGAGCATCCTCTGGTCGGCGGTCACGACGGCCGGCGCGTTTCTGATTTTGAATCTCAGCGGTTTGCCCGGATTGGCGCAACTGGGTTCGCTGGTTGCCATCGGCGTTGCGCTGGCGGCCGTGGTCATGCTCTTTGCGTATCTGCCGCCCTTGTTGGGAACGCGTGGCGAACTTGGTCAACCGCCGTCAGAAGCCATTTCCCATCAGACACAGCCCGCCGGCCGGAACGCCATTTCCTTCGCCTTGAATTCCCCGTGGGTCATTTGGGGAATCACCGGCTTGATTCTGCTCATCGCCATTTTGGTGTTGGCGAAAGAGCGACCGGCCTTCGACCATACCGCCGACGCGCTGCGACCTCGCAACAGTCCGGCTTACGCCGCCCTTGAAGAAATCAAAGCGAACCTGGGCCGCGCGCAAGAACCGCTTTGGATTCTCGTTCCGGGGCGAAGCGAAACTGAAGTCGCTCGCCGACTGGAGCAGGCGAAAACTGTTCTGACCGGCGCCGTTTCGAACCAACTCATCCGCAGTTTCACGCTGGCCACCACACTCTGGCCGCGCCCTGAATACCAACAAGCCAATCGCGCCGCCGCCGAACATTTGCTTCGCCAAAAGGAAACGCTTCGCAACGCCGCGCTGGCTCACGGATTCACCAGCAATTCCTTCGCGTTGACTGAAAACCTTTTTGACACCTGGCAGCAAGCCCTTTCGCAAACCAATGTTTTCTGGCCGACAAATCACAGCAGCCATTGGGTGTTGAGCAAATTGACCGCCCGCCGCCCGGACGAATTGCTTGCGCTGGGATTGGTTTATCCCGCGACTAACATCTCCACCGCCGCCAACTCTCAACTCTCCACTCTCAACTCTCAACTTTTCCGCGACGGCATCCTGCTTTCCGGCTGGGAACTGCTCGGCGCATCGATGTTCGACCTCGTCAAAGCCGATTTGCCAAAAGTTCTTCTGCCGATGTTGGCGCTGCTGTTGATTTCGTTGTGGCTGGCGTATCGTCGGTTTAGCGAAGTCGTGTTGAGTCTGGGCACGCTGTTATTCAGCGGGCTTTGTCTCTACGTCGTCATGGATCTGGCGGGTTGGTCATGGAATTTGCTGAACCTGATGGCGCTGCCGTTGCTTCTTGGCGCCGGAGTGGATTACAGTATTCACATGCAACTGGCCTTGCGACGACACGGCGGCGACATCCGATTGGTGCGCCACAGCATCGGGCGCGCTTTGTTTCTCTGCGGCGGCACGACGGTAGCCGGGTTTGGTTCGCTGTCGTGGTCCAACAACGCCGGGTTGGCAAGTCTCGGTCAGGTTTGTTCAATCGGCATCCTCTGCGCGATGCTCACGGCGATTTATCTCCTGCCGGTTTGGTGGCGGTCCATCGCGGGCCGGAAAAAGATCGGACGGTAATTTTGAACGTCGAACCCATATCTTCGAACGCCCATCTGCGAACCCAGCCGGCCCCGTCGCTCCCCGCGAACGGGCCAGTCAGGAGCGATTCGCCATTGGTCCGCCCTTCCTTTCTCTACCGCGCAGGATTGTGGCGGCTCGGTTTGATGCTGGCGCGCGCGCTGCCGCACGCCTTCTGCGCCGGCCTTGCTCAAACGGTGATGCGAATTTATGCCTTCGTCCGTCCCGAGCGACGCGAGATTGTCGTTCAAAACCTCCTGCCGGCGTTGCACAACGACCGCGCTGCTGCGGAACGAATGAGTCGCGCACTGTTTCAACAATTTGCCTTGAAACTCACCGACCTTTTGCGTTTCGAAGCCGGTCTCCCTGTGGCAGACATGTTTACTGAGTTGACCGGGTGGGAACACTTTGTTGATGCGCAGAAAGAAAAACGCGGCGTGCTGTTGCTCACCCCGCATCTGGGCAATTGGGAATTCGGCGCGCCGCTGCTGACCCAACGCGGTTACCAGCTTCAGGTCATCACCCTCGTCGAGCCGGGAAGCGGATTGACTGAAATGCGTCAGGCGTCGCGGGCCAGGTGGGGCATCGAGACACTGGTGATTGGTGAAGACCCATTTGCGATTGTGGATGTGATCCGTCGGTTGGAAGGCGGTGCCACCGTGGCTCTGCTGGTGGACCGTCCGCCCCCAACAAGCGCCGTGACGGTGGAACTATTTGGCCGGCCATTTGCGGCTTCGATTGCCGCGGCCGAACTGGCGCGCGCTTCGGGCTGCCTCTTGTTGCCGGTCTATCTGCCACGCAATGAACGAGGGTATGCTGCGAATATTTTGCCGACAATTCCTTACGAGCGCGCCGCGCTTCGGGAACGCGACGCGCGCCGGCAATTGACCCAGGAAATCATGCGTGCTTTTGAACCCGCCATTCGCCAACATGTCGATCAATGGTATCACTTTGTTCCCATCTGGCCGACGTTGGAGTCCAGCCTTCAGGCTGCCACGCCAACCGTTTTGACACGCTGAAGCGTGAACTCCAGCGCCTAGGCTGGACCGCCGCCGCCTTATTTGTTGCAGGCATGATGTCGGCCCGAGCTGCTGACACGAATTCGCTGCTAAACGCCTGGTTCAATGCCCAAACCAACATTCAAACCTGGATGGCGGATTTCATTCAAACGCGCACGCTGAAATCGTTGACCCAGCCTTTGACTGCCACCGGTCACGTCTGGTTCGCCGCGCCAAATCGCTTCCGCTGGGAACTCGGCAACCCCGCACAAACCATCGCCGTCCGCCAGCCTGAACAAATGCTGGTAATCTACCCGCGCCTGAAACGCGCCGAGCGTTATCCGCTCACGAGCAATCAAACCGGCCCATGGCGTGACGCACTCGCCTTGCTCGAAGCCGGTTTCCCGCGCAGCAAAGCCGAAATGGAATTCCAGTTTCGGATTCTGTCGCAAGTCTCGACGAATGAAATCTACGAACTCACCCTGCAACCCAAATCCGCTGCCGCGCGCCGCATGATGCCCCAAATCAAGATCGCCTTTGCCACAAACGATTTTGCTTTGCGCGCCACAGAACTCGAATTTGCCGACCACTCGACCATGCGCAACGATTTCCAGAACCCAAAGTTAAACGAAAAAGTGGACGAAGGGTTGTTCGCGCCCAAGCTCAATGAGGATTACAAAATCGTCGAACCTCTGAAGCAAAAGTAACGTTGGGAGTGTTGGCGAATGACGTCCGGCTGCGGCATACCGCTCGTGGGCAACCGGTCATTAATGCGCAGGAAATTCCGGATGTGGTTAAATGTAATATTACGTCGACCTAACTGATTGCGTCCGGTGGGGCGAGGTTACCGACAGGCCGAAACTCAAGGGTTGAATAAATCTGGCTGGCCGTCCGGCTTCTTGTCATCAAAGCCAACTCGCTTAACATCCTCCAACCAATCCAGAACAGTTTCGCGGTCGGACGGGTTCTTGAATTCAAAGATTATTGTCTTCGTTGCGAAGCGGACTTTGTTTGGCAATCTCTCTTTCCAGTATTCAAAGATTCGTCGGAAAATGTTCTCAGTAATGACGCGCTCCATGCTCTTCTGTCGTCCGCGTCCCAAGAAGTCAAAAACTCCGATGGTAGTCAGCTTCAACAATTCTTGGGCGCTGATTTCAAGAGTTTGCTCATCAGTTCTGCGATGTAAAATGCACAGCAAATTAGCCACAGCTTGATTCTGCAACACTCGACGGTAATACCCGGCTCGCGCGCTGTCGGGGCAGTCTTCATCCGAATAGACAAGCAACAACGGGCTTGGGTCTGTTTCTTGGTCCAGACCCTTCATCACGGCGACCTCTTTTTCAGATGTTGATAGGAGCGCGCGGATCGGTTTGTCTAGGTGATATACCAGTTCAGCGCCGCGAATGGACAACCCATCTACCGCAAAATCTCCGGCCTCAAGTTTTGCTGATTTAAGTCCAACCTTCAGCGCGCTCAAGCAGTTGCGCATCGAATCCACGTCTTCGGATGGCACGACGTAGTCGAGCAGCGCGCCGGCAAGCGGTTTGTAAACTTCCGCGAACGACGGCCCACAAGCCAGCAGATGTCCGCGCGCCTGTCTTGAATTTGAACTTGCCTGCGAAAAGCCCTGTGTTTTGGCTTCGAAGTAAATCGCCCGTCCGTCCGTGTGCCGCAGAACTGTCAACTCCGGCTCTGGGTTCAGATTGATTTCAAGTGATAGAGTCTGTGCAATAGATTCGATCTGGTTTCTCGCTTCCGTTGGGAATGGGAATGGTTGCTCAATGTAATGCAGTTGAAAGCCGTGCTCGTGGAAAAACGCGCGGACTCGGAAGCCATTTTGCGGCTGCTCTTTGGCCATCCAGACCAGCAGATTCAACTGGAAAACTGGGTCGCGGATGGCTTCTTCAGGATTCATTGTTGGCCGCTTTGAGATCCATTTTGTCGAGGAACGCTTCGAAGCGTTTACTGCCCAGCCATGCATCAATCTTGGGACAAACGTAGCGCTGAATGTTCGTCACAAGGCGATGAAACGTGTTGCCACAAGTTCCATGTGGTAGAATTGCAACCACTCCACGTTCCGTGAGTTCCATATTGATTGGCTGCCACAGATGACGATCCGCTCCGTAAACGTGAACCTTTGTTGGGCCGAGGCGAAGTGGCTCTCCCCAAAGTTTGAAAAGGCCATTCTTGCGAAACGCTCTGGAAATCCAAAAATCAAATGTTGGTTTCGACAGCGGCTCATCGAGAAAAGTGACAATGAGCGGAACACCGCCCCAACCTACAACCTTGCCCTGGTTCGCCTGCGGCTCTCCCCAAGCATGATCCTCGGTTGTCTCCAAGACGGACTTATAGATGCGGTAAAGATAGCGAGCGGTATTCCGGTGATCCTCAAAATTGTCTGCGCGATTTGTCACCTGGCCATGTTGAAACAACTCGTGACCACCTCGGCCAAGGTGAGATGGAATCCGAACAGAGAAAAGAGCGTTGAGAGGCGAGTAGCTGTCTTGCAAGGCGTCTAAAGATTTGCGGATGCGCCCGATGCAGTCTCCCATTTCGGAGCGGAACTTGCGCCTCTCCAATTCTGGAGACTCATCCGTCTCTGGTTCTTCGGCGAGAGCAGTTGCCTCTTCATCTTCTACTGCGTCCACAGCATCCTCTGGCAACTCGAACACGCTTTCATGCCTAAAAACCAGTTTGCCAAAGCGAAGATCCCCACGCAGCGATACATCCCTGTCCCAAAGCGCCTTTAGCAGTGGGCTGGTAAACCAAGCAAAGTCCAAATCGGGCGAACGCGTCGCCCATTTTGTGACTCGCTTTCGCGCGTTCAAGCTGTCCTCGGTTGTGTAGTAAGCGAAGAACCGTTCGTCGTATCGCTCCAAGTAACCGGTGATTGTCCGCATTGGCACTGCAGTTTCAGATTCTTTCACCAAATCCTCGACTGAGAAAAAGCTTTCGTCTATCTGAGTTGGCTCGGTATGCAAGTCCCTCCAGATTTCGGTGAGTGGTCTGACCTTCGCGCCGTTTCTTGAACTCACGTGCTCCAGCAAAAAAGTTTTAACCAGCGGAACACGCATACGCCCACGCTCAAGCCCTTCCTTCCCTTCAGCCGACAAACCGTTGAAAACACGATAAACCTCAAAGCGGTTTTTCGGCTTCTTCGGTAGTTTTGTCAGTGCGTTGGACACATGAACAAGTTAGCAGGTCATCGCAGCGACGAGAAGTGATGATTTTGTAGCCCGTTCAATCCAGCCGGCAATACGCCGCCAGGCCTTGCAATTCGCCCTCGCGACCGAAGCCGCTTTCCTTGTAGCCGCCGAACGGACTCGTCGGGTCGAACTTCTTATAGGTGTTCGCCCAGACGCCGCCGGCGCGCAGCTTGTTGACCATCTTGAATATCTTGCTGCCCTTGTCGGGCAGTTTCACCTGGCCTTGCGCTTGCCGCGTTTTTCCAACCAACGCGCAAAAGACTGCTGGCTTTCGCCCGATGGTTTGCCCAGCACCAGCCCTTCAATGCTGATGTCCTCGTCCAAGTCCGGCCAGTGGATGCCTTCGCCGCGACCGATGAAGCGCCAGTGGTTGCGTTCCTTGGCCGTGCCGTGCAACAGCCGCGGAAACCAAGCGAGCGGCGCGGTGATGGTGCGTCCGTCGGAAAGTGTCACCATCAGCGTGTCCGCGGTCACTTTTACGTTTTCGCCCGCGACAGCCCGTGGTTCATCCACCAAAGTATTCATTCCATTCCTCTAACAGTTCTTCGCGGTGCTTTTCAAGCAACCGCTGAATTCGATTGAGTTCAACGCTACCAAATCCACCGCTCCTTTGCAACCGCACCGGGTTGAGCCAGAACTTGGCGTTGCTCCGGTCGCGCTCGACGTGGATATGGGGCGGCTCGTCGCGATCGCCCGCGTAAAAGAAAAAACGATACGGCCCAATGCGCAAAACCGTCGGCATATAAATTTACACAACCATACGTTTTCAACTCTTGAACGCCGCCTTCCTAATCAACTGGTTCTTCCCGCAGCGGCCGAATGCACTGCGCGCTGTCTCGCCAGCCAACTGCAAACCGACTAACTCCACTTCAGCGTTTTCCACCCGCCATCGACTTGTCGGCGCTGGGATTCCAGAACTCCGCGTTCTCTGCGAAGAGTTTCGCGCCCATTTCCTTGAGCCGCGAGTCCGGGACTTTCTCCAGTTTCTCGTAGCAGGGATGGTGACTGGCTTTGTACGGATTGTTGTGTTTCGTGTTGTAGCAACAGATGAAGGACCAGCGAGGGTGCGGCGATTTGTTCTGGTCGGAAGCGTGCAGCGTGTTGCTGTGGAAGAACAACACGTCACCGGGATCAATTTCCACATAAACCAACTCCATGACTTTCTTCGCCTGCTCGACGCGTTCGGGGTCCGCCCCAGTCTGGTCGCCGTATTTGCCGTGCTCGATGCGGCCAAGTTTATGCGAGCCGCGCAACACCTGCATGCAACCGTTCTCGCGCGTGTTCGGATCGACCGCGATGAACGCCGACCCTAGATCGGGGAAGAGACAACCGTTCATGTACCAGTAGCCGTAATCCTGATGCCAATTCCACGCGCCGCCAGTGAACGGTTCCTTGATGCTCATCTTGGAGTGATAGTGATAAACTTCGTCGCCGAGCAATTGCTCCATCGTGTCCACGATGCGAGGACAGCGTGCCACCGAGCCATAAATATCCTCGCCGGCCTTGTTCCAGAGCACGAGTCTGATGGCCGCGCCCTGGCCGTCAGCGACTTCGTAGGCGTTCTTCTTCATCGCCGCGTCGGCCTTGGCCGCCGAGCGCAGGATGTCCATCTCTTCAGCGTCGAAGAGTGAGCGGAGAATTACATAGCCATCGCGATGGAATTGAGCGATCTGCTCGTCGGAAAGATTTTTCTTTGGCATAAGCTTGGGATGTTGAGTTCTGGCTTCCAAGATAAGGTTTCTGTCTCGAACTACAAGGTTGGATTTGCGTGCATCTGGAATTCCACATTTGCGCGATGCGCTCGGTTCCCCTTGGCTCACCGGACACGCTAAAGCGTGAACTCCAGCGTCGCGCACAGACCGTCTTCGTTGGAGTTCAACCTTCAGGTTGTTCCAGTCGGCAGCATGGTGAATCAAGTGCATTGCCCGATACGAGATTTCCAACGGCCCAACACTGGAGGCTCTCTTTTTTTGAGCGACTTGCGAGGTCGCAGTGTCCAACGAACTACCGAGCCGTAAACCACGTGCGGCGAGTCATCGATTGAGGAAAGGAATCTTATGCCTGAAGACGTTAATTTTGTTGAGCGATATGCCCGGGCGGAAACGCCGTGGGATTCCGGCAGACCGAGCGAGGAGTTGCTCCGGGTGTTGAACGCCGGGAAGCTGACGGGGAAAACGGTTCTGGAAATTGGCTGCGGCACGGGAACGAACGCCCTCGAACTGGCCCGGCGCGGATACACAGTGACGGCGGTGGATTACGTCGAGCAGCCGATCTTGGCGGCGCGCGAAAAGGCCAGGCAGGCCGGGGTGACGGTGGATTTCCGCGTGGCCGATGTGTTGAAGGACGACCTGGGCGGGCTGTATGATATTCTGTTCGACCGCGGCGTTTATCATCATCTCCGCACGGAGGACTTGAAGGGATTTCAAGAATTCCTCAAGCGCGCCACTCGTCAGGGCAGTTGGTGGTTGAGTCTGGCCGGCAACGCCAAGGAGAAGATTGAGAATGGCCCGCCGGTCGTTCAGGAAAACGAAATCCGTGCGGAGCTTGGACCGCTGTTTGAAATACTCGAGCTGCGCGAGTTCCGGTTCTCCACCGGTCAGAGTAATTTCCGTCCGCTCGCTTGGTCCATCCTCATGCGCCGCAAGTAGGGTGATGCTGGGTTCGAGCGGAGTTCCTCGCCCGTCACCCCATCCAATGTGGATTGCGCGCCGTCCCATCGAAGCGTTCGGTCGTCTTGAACTGTTCATAGCGCCCGGTCGCGGCGGCGGCCGATGTGCGAGCGAGCAATGCTGAAATCTCCGTCTTGCTCATCGGTTTGAACGTGCGCGCGGCCTCAAACGCCTGATCGAGAATTTTCATGCTGTCGATGCCGGTGATCACCGTCGAGGTCGGGAGGTTCATGGCATAGTGCAGGCACTCGATGGCCGAAGCCGTGTTGCTTCTCAGAATCGCCCCGCTGCCCATCGATTTCATTCCCAACACGCCGATCTGTTCCTTCACCAGCACGGGAAGAACTTTGTGCTCGAAACTCCGGAAGTGCGCGTCCATCACGTTCAATGGCATCTGCGCGGCATCGAAATGGAACTTGTGGTCGGCGGCGATCTCCAGCATCCGCAGATGTACGAGCGGATCCTTGTGCCCGGTAAAACCGATGTAGCGAATCTTGCCGGCCTTCTTCGCTTCCAACATGGCTTCGTGCGCGCCGCCTTCCGCGAAGACGCGGTCCGGGTCTTCGAGCCGGATGATTTCGTGATGCTGCATCAGGTCGATGCGGTCCGTATGCAACCGTTGGAGGCATTCATCGATTTGCTTCGCCGCCGCCGCTTTGCCGCGGCCGTCGATCTTGGTCATCAGAAAGACCTTGTCGCGATAGCCGTCGCGCAACGCCTTGCCCATGCGGATTTCACTGCCGCCGTCGTGATAATCCCAGCAGTTGTCCATGAAATTGATCCCGCGATCAATGGCGGTGCGAATGATGCGAATGCCTTCCTGCTCTTCTCTTGGCACGCCGATGTGATAGCCGCCCAAGCCGATGGCCGAAACCTTCTCGCCCGTGCGCCCCAATGTGCGGTAAGGCATTTCGCTTCTTGTTTCAACGGCCCAGCCGCGAGGATCGGCGGCAACGGCCACGCTGGTTGCGACCGCCAACTTGACGAACTCTCGTCGGGTGACACCGGCACCGCCGGCAGTTCGCTGTGTGTTACTGTCGAACGCGGTCGCTTGCAGAGACGGGGTGACTTCGAGCAAAGATTTTTTCATCGGACTCCTCCATTAGGTTCATGGTTCACTTTCCCGTTAACAAATTGGTTCCCCCTTGCGGGACGATTCTCAACGCTCCCGGAGCTTGCGGCGGCCCCAGCAGGCGAATGCGGCGATACTCCATTTGACCGCGGTCAGCCTCGAGACCGATGGGGCCGGTGGCCGGAAGTTGGAGCGCATCTTCCAGCACTTCCCCGTTGCAGGTGCAATGGGCGACATTCTTCCGCACCGTGATCTGGATTTCGTTCCAGTCTTGCGGTTTGTATTTCTTAAGTTCCTTGTAAGGGCCGGCGACGAGGTAATCGCGACACTGAAGCTGCGGTCCGCGGATGAAAATGCCGCTGTCCGCATTCACGCCAGCGCGGAATTCCAGCTTGAGATTGAAATCCCTTGGGAACTCGCGCGTTGTCCACAACGCCTGCTCCAGACGGGGAGTTTTGGGATTTACCACCAGGACGCCGTCCCTCACCGTGAAACGCCCGTCATCGCTTTGCGTCTTGCCGTCGAAATTATTCGTCTTGTAACCCCAGCCGGTGAGGTCCTTGCCGTTGAACAAACTGATGTAGCCAGGTTCGGGCTTGAAGTCGTCCGCGCGCGCCACGGTCAAGGCAGCCGAGGCGATAAACCACCCGACGATGCCGACACCAAAAGAAAGTGTTGAGGTCATAACTTTTGGAACTGGTCGCCACCGACACTGTGCGCGCGAGTCAGCCCGGGAGCAAGCGCGAAAAAAACCGAAATAAGCGTTGCCAACCCGGAGAGAATTCTCTAAATGGAACAACGCCTATGAGAACAATCCAATCGATTCTTTCGCTCGCGGTGTTGTCACTCTGCGGTGGTCTGCTTCACACCGAGGCGGCTCCCGTGGGACAACCGTCAATCACTCCTGAATTTAGCGCCGTTCTGCGCAGCGGCGATGTGCGCCGGCTCCGCGACGCGCTGGACCACGGTTCGCCCGCCAACGCCCGGGACGCACAGGGCAACACACCCCTGATGCTGGCTGCCGTCTATGCCGATTCTGCCTGCGTCAAGCTGCTGTTGGATCGTGGCGCGGAAGTCAACGTCTCCAATGCGGCGGGCGCGACTCCTTTGATGCGCGCTGCGTTCGATTACGAGAAGCTCCGCTTGCTTTTGGAACGTCGAGCGGACATCAACGCGCAATCGACGCTGGGCAATACCGCGTTGATGCTCGCTGCCCGTCCGGCAAATTCCCATCGTGCGGTCGAACTGCTGCTCGCGCACGGCGCGAACCCCAATGCCACGAACAATTGGGGCGCCACGGCCTTGATGGCGGCGGCGGCCAGCGGCGACGACACCTCTGTCCGCCTGCTGCTGAAGCATGGCGCCAACGCGAATGCCCAACCCGTCGTTGATCATGTGGCTTTTATCTTTGGCGGCGGCCGTAGCGCGCTGATGTGGGCCGCCTACCGTGGCAACACCGCGATCATGAAACAGCTGATTGACGCTGGCGCGGACGTTAACGGGGAAGGATTCCTCGGCACACCGCTGTCGCAAACCGCGTGGGCCAACCACACGGAGGCGGCGCGGTTCCTGATCGATCGCGGCGCGCAAGTGAATCAGGCCGGGCACGGCGATGGCTACACGCCGTTGCACTGGGCGGCCTCGTCAGAACAGCGCGACGCCTCGCTCGTGAAACTCCTGCTCAGTCGCGGTGCCGACCCCAATCTCGGCGGCGGTGAGAATGTGGACGCGTTCATGAGCGTACCGCAAACACCATTGATGCTGGCCCGGCGGCGCGGGGAGACGCCGATTCTCGCGGCGCTGCTGGCTGCCGGCGCCACCAATGAAACCCCGGACCGCCTGCCTTCGCTGGCGGCGCCGGCCCGCGCTCTTCCAGATCGACTCGACAGCGCGACCTTGCGTTCGGCGATCGGCCGTGCGCTGCCGCCACTTCAAGAAAGCTCGTTGCAATCCAAGCAAGCCTTCGTGAATCACGCCTCGCACCAGGACTGCATCTCCTGTCACCAGCAATCCCTGCCGCTGGCCGCGATTGGTTTCGCGAAACGACAACAGGTCAAGGTGGACACCGACGCCGAGCGGCAACTGGAGGAACTAATGCACAAAGGCGAACTGAAGAACATCGAAGCCGACTGGCAGGCGCTCTTTCACCCTGACCCGGTGCAGACCAAGGGTTACTCACTTTTTGGTTATGCGGCGGACGGACTACCCGCCGATGAATTCACCGATTCCTGGGTGCATCATCTGTCCGCGATTCAAGGTGAGGACGGACGATGGTTCAACAATCTGCCCCGGCCTCCCCTTCAAACCGGCGACATCGGCGCCACGGCGCTCGCCATCCATGCGCTGCAGCGCTATCCGCTGCCCGGACGCAAAGCCGAATTCGCAAAACGCGTCGAGCGCGCACGCCAATGGTTGTGGTCGGTGAAACCGGAGAACAACAGCGGCCGCGTATTCCAGATTCTCGGGCTGGCCTGGGCCGGCGAACCGGCGCGCCGACTGCAACCGCTGGCCAAAGCCCTGCTCGCCGAGCAACACAGTGACGGCGGCTGGTCGCAATTGCCAACGCTCAAGAGCGACGCCTTCGCCACCGGACAAAGCGTGTACGCGTTGCGCATCGGGGCGGGAATTGCCGGTTCGCATCCCGCTCTTGACCACGCCCGGCGATACCTGCTCCAGACCCAGCTCGACGACGGCACATGGTTTGTTCGTCGCCGCGCGTTTCCTTTCCAACCGACGATGAAGAGTGGCTTCCCGCATGGCCGGGACTCGTGGATCTCCGCCGCCGCGACGAGTTGGGCGGTGCTGGCCTTGAGTCTCCCGGAAGAAACCAAAGTCACAGCCAGTGCGACGGACGCCGTCGCGCGCCGCTGATCGCCGAGTATCGCAAAACCCGACTTGCTCCAAATAAACATCCCGGTTAATATTTCCACCATGAGCACGGCGACAGAAATTGAAACCGCCATTCGCAACCTTCCGACATCGGAAGCGCGCGCCGTCGCAAAATGGCTGCACGAGTATCTCGTTCGTGAGGTTGACACGCCGCTGCCGCTCGCCGGAGACGCCTTGGCCAAATGGCGCGGACGCGGGCGGCTGCCAGTTGGCCGCAACGCCGACGCCTACCTGCAAGTGACTCGCGATGGCAACGGCAGTTGACACCTCGGTGTTGCTTGATGTGCTGCTGGCAGACCCACTGCACGCGGCACGCTCGGAAGCTGCTCTGCGCAATGCTTCATCCCGAAGGTGGTTTGATCGTTTGCGAAATAGTCGTTGCCGAAATTGTTCCTGTGCTCACGCCTGCTTCCGTCCAGGAGTTTCTCGCCGACTGGCACCTCGCTTTTCTTCCTTCATCCGCAGAAAGCTCCGTGCTTGCGGGACGCATGTTTCATCGTTATTTGGAGCGCGGCGGCAAACGCGGCCGGGTCGTGCCGGACTTCCTTGTTGCCGCCCACGCGCAACTTCATGCCGACGGTCTTTTAGCCCGCGACCGGGGTTATTACCGGGATTATTTTCAAGACCTGAAACTTCTTGATCCGAGCCGCCCGGCATAAACTCGCCGCCATTGCCACGCCGAAACGGAGTCAAGGCGGGAGACGCAGATCGGAGAGGTTGACGCGAATTTCACGAATCTCCGCCAATTTCCAGAACTGAAAGTCACTAAGATAAAATCCCATAATTTCAACCGTGGCTAAACTGTCTAAATAAATTCTCCAAGTCTCCTTGGTTGACTGGATTTCCCGCAATCTAGACCAGCGCCTCGCTGCAAACGATTCTCGGGACTGGTCGACCTGTGGGATGGAGGCTTCGCCGGTCAAGCCAGTCACGGAGATTATGCTGGTCGTAAATGCGGGCGAGCGCCTTCAGAAGCGGTTCACCGCTCATGCCGTTCCGCCGCAGAAGCACCACTTCGCGGTTGACGGCTCGTGTTATTGGCCCTCGGAAAGATTTTTCGAGCACGTTGATCATTGCCTTCTGATCTTCATCCGTGCTGGCCCCAAACAGCACGCGCAACTCGCGCAAGACATAATTCTGCCCGTGGCTCAAAGACAAGGTATGCGTACGCTCGGCTTGGCGGTGCTTCACTTCTTCGGCGAACTGCCGTTGCACTCGCATCACGGACACGTTGTAATCTTTCGGCAGCGCTTGGCTCTTCAATTCCGGTCCGCACTTGATCGCGCTAAGAATCTTTGGAATGTCTTTCGACACGACCGCGCCGTTTGCATCGAGCAGAAACAATTGCTGGTATCCCTTCGAGGATTCACGTTCGGGATACGACGCCTCGCAAAAAACAAATTGTCCCTTGAGCGTGGATGACTTTGCCGCGCGGATGCCGTCGCGCAAATCAGCGATCCTCCCGTATTCTGCCGGGTTCTCCTTCCGCAACTGCCGCAAGATTTCTTCCGCCTCATTCAGGTCGAGGAACTCGTCTTCCTCATCTTCAAACAGACTCAACTGGCCGCCATGCTTTTCCTCGTAAATGGCATACATGGCGTCTTCGTTCAGCCGCTCGGTGCGGTCGAGAATTTCCGAGTCCTCACCAATGGTGTCGTGAATTTCTTGAATGCGGTTGTGAAGCTTCTGCTTCAACCCCAGGTTCTTGTCCAAGCCGGTTTCCGGCAGGAAATTAAATCCGTAAACCACATCGTGGTCGCTGCCAATGCGGTCAATGCGCCCGAAGCGCTGAATGAGCCGGACTGGATTCCAGTGAAGGTCATAATTGAGGATGTTGTCGCAGTCCTGAAGGTTCAATCCTTCCGCCAGCACGTCCGTCGCCACCACCGTGAACAACTCTTTCTCACCTGCCGTGGATTTGTACTCCGGGTTTGCTTTCGGCGCGAACCGCCCCACAACTCGCGCCTTGCTTTTATCGCCGCTGAAAATCACGTCAATGTCGTCCCGTTTGCCGCCGGGATTCAGATTGTCGTGGAGGTATCTCGCTGTGTCGGCGTACTGCGTGAAGATCAACCGCTTCCCATCCTTCAGCGGCTTTTTCCCCAGGTATTCTTTCAACTTTTGCAACTTGGCATCCTGCTCCGGCGTGATCGGCTTGACGCACTCCAGGATTTTTCTCAACAGCTTCACGTCGTGCTCGATGGCCGCTTTCAGGCGCGACAAATCAAAGTCACCAATGTCGTATCGGCCTGACACCTGCCGCAGCGCGTCCATCAAATCTTGTTCCTCGGCCTGGTTCGGTTCGTAAAGAATCGCTTGTGCCTCGTCGCCCGCAGGAACAAAGCCTAGCTCCAGTGCTTGCAAGAATCGCTCATGGACCAGAAGCAGTCGGCGGACAGTCTCCTTGAACGCAAAGACGCTCGACTCGAACCGTTTGAAGAGAAGAATGCGGATTAGGCCGCGCAGCGTTGCGCCAGCGCGGTGCAAGCTGGCGTAAGGCTCACGCCTTTGTTTCTCGGCAGGCACGTAGTTGTACAGTCCATACCGGGCGTAGGTGAGTTCCTCGCCGGTAGGTTGGATGATGCGTCGCGGCGTTTTCTTTTTTGAGGGCTTGCCGATATAGCCGAGCAATTCCTGGTACAACCCGCGGTAAGTGTCCTCGATGCTGTATTCAATCGTCTCCAACTCGCGCTTGGGGAAAAACTGGTGACGCCCGCCGACGAACACATACGCCCGCTTTCTGCCGTCGAGATAATCCCGGAACTGTGACGGGTCAACCTGCTGGTGCGTCTCGGAATCAAAACCATACCAGCGCAAAATATGATTGCGCGTCCGGCGGATGAGAATATTCGCCAGCAAGTCCGGTAGCTTCCGTTGGCCATCCTCAATCAATTTGAAGTATTGCTTCAAGTCTGGCGGATCAACTGGCAAATCCGTTTTGTCATCCGGATGGAACAACTTGATTTGGGAATAAACATCCCACGCACTTTTGTTGCGCGGCGTGGCCGTCAGGAGACAGCAACGCCGGCCAGTGCTCAAAAACGCCTCCACCACCTTGTATCGCTGCGTGTCGCGATGCCGAAGGTTGTGGCTCTCATCAATCAGCACGAAATCACGGTCCTTGTAGAGCACGTTTTCCAGCAGCGTATTCACCGCGCCATCGTCGTCCTCGCGCAGAAACCCCATCGAAAGCACCCGGGCGTTCAATTGATACACCTCGTTGTATCGCTCCCACATCTCCACCAGTGGAGCGGGGCAGATGATGAGCGCACGCGCGTGATCCGTGCGCTCAAAATGCTTCACGATGGCCGCGCCGATGTAGCTCTTGCCCAAGCCAACCACGTCCGCCACGAACGCGCCGCCGTAATCCTTGATGATCTGCACCCCCTGCCGCACCGCCACTTTCTGAAAATCCGCCAGCCGCTTCGTGATTTCGTCATCCCACAAAATATCCTTGTCGTTTTCGCCTTCGAGCCGGTCGCGCACCAGCGTGTAGAGCGTCTTCATGTACACGTCATACGGGCGCACGGACGCGACCGCCCAGGACTGCTTCATCTCCTGCATCAACGCTTCGTCAAAGTCCTGCGACTCCTTCCACAATTCATCAAACCAATCGCCGAGGAACTTGTGATTATCATTCCCCTGCACACACACGTTTAACTCTGTGTTGTGGGTGACGCCCGACAGCGTGAGATTCGACGAGCCGACTACGGCGATACCTTTTTCCTGCCGTTCAAGTTCTTTTCCCTGCTTGTCATAGATTTTCCCGTAATTGAAAATGTAAGCCTTCGCGTGTAACCGGCCTTTGGTATAGACCTTCACCTTGAGCCGTTTCTCCTCGACCATCCGCACCAGCGTCGTCACCACCGCCTGCGCTTCATCCGTCTGATCCATCAGTTCGATGGCCGACCGGATGTTGCCCGCCGTTTCACCGGCCATGCGTTTCGTATCCGTGCGCTTGGGATACGCTTCGGCTTCCGCCGCTTCCGCCACCAAGTCCAGCCGCCGATAGCCCTCGGCCAATTGCTCCAACGTCTCGCGGTTCGTCGTGTTCCCGATGAGCAACCGCAACTCCTTCACACCTGCCAGTCGTTGCGCGATGCTCTCCAGCCCGGAAAGGAAAAAATATCCGACCGCAAACCGCGCCGACTCCGTTGACGACAGGATGCGGTTGATGTGGTCAACCAGCTTTTCCTTGCGGTTATCTATGATGTCGTGAGTGGGCATAATTTCATGCGTTCCTGCCAGCCCAGACGAATTTCCCGGTGGACGTCAGGTTAAATCGTTCGCGCGGCACATTGAGTTTGCCGCGAATGGCCCGGACTTTGGCGGGGATTTTCTGTTTCTTTTCCAATTCTTCCCACGAGACTGCGGGCGGGATGCCTGCGGGGACGGTTTCGTCGGCAACGGTTTCTTTGAGAAATTTGGAGAAGGATTCGTAGCTGGCGTCGAGGGCGAGCAATTTCTTGCTCTCGTTTTCGCTAGCGTCAAATTTGAACTGCCTGACCTGATGAACCGCATCAGCTACGACCGGCCATGCGGCTTGGATGCGTTTGTCTTTCCACAGCGCGGGCGTCCAGCCGCCGAGTTCCACCGGGCCGCCATCGGCCTTGTGTTCGAGCAGCCACTCGGCTTTCTCGGCGAGCCACCAGCGGAAGGCGTCCACGAATTCCTGAGCGTAGGCGACCGGGCCGGCCATCCAACGGTTGCTCACCTTCCATTGCTCGTCCCAGCGGCGTTTATAGACCGGCTGCTCAATGCGGCGGATGTGTTCGTTGTCGCGGATGGCGGCGAGGCGCGCTTCCCATAATGTGCGGCGCGGCTTCGGCCAGTCTGCGGGAATCAGCGTAATGGCTTTGTCGAAATCGCCACCGGTGGATTCCCATAGACGGAAAGGGCGTTGCGCCTGATTGAGCGGCGCGGGTTCGGCTTCAACTTGCGCGGCGGAATGATCGGCGAGCAACAGGCCGTAAGCGGCATAGACCAGCCAGTCCATTTCTTCCTGCCGGGCGACCATCCCGGCGCCCAACTGCTCGCGCAGGGACACGGCGCGGGCGAAACGCTCCTGCAACTCGGGGGTGGTGGCGAAGGCCGCTGCGAGTTTGGCGTGCGGCGCCACATGGCCGGGCAACGCGGCGTTCCAGGCGTGATACGCCTCGCCGGATTTCTCGAACAACTTCCGCAACGCCAGCGACGGCAACACGCGCCCGCGTTCCCAGCAGGCGCGCGACAACGCGGTCAATCGCTCCGCCAGCGCGTTCGGTTTGCCGCGCAGGGCGTCGGCAATTGATCGTGCTAGAGGCAACCGCTGAAGCTTCTTGCCAGCAAATTCAAAATATGTGTCCTTATCTCCGTCTTCAGACTCCCGCTTGCTAAAGCACTCGTGCTTTAACCAGAAAAGCGCAGTCGAGGAGTTGAGTTCTGAAGCAAGCAAATGATAATCACCCGGCTCGGCTTTTGCCGGGAGTTTTACCAGCGGGGCTTTCTCATTGAATGCGCAACCGTCAAAATCCACGACGAAATGACCGTGCGTCGAGATTTGAGAAAGCGCAATGGACTTTGGATTTTTGGCACGTTCGACCGGCATCTGGTGAAACTGGTAGGGCTTTCGGCCCGCTTCTTTGAAGCTCCCCTTGAATGTTGGCCTGTTCGATAGCTCTTCGGAAAATAACTCGAAGTATTTACCCATCGGCGACGTGTTGCTCAATTCAAGCAAACGAATCGAAGATTGGTCATACGGAAAAATCAAAAACGCGTCGCCGCATAGCTGCCAGTCCCTAACCTCATCGCCAACATTGAGCCGTTTTAAGCTTGCCGGCGGTATCTCCTGCCGCCGCACATGGTCGGCAGTGCTCATAAAAATATCATTCCGGCCAAGAATGAACATAAATCCCACATCGTCGCCCAAAGTATCCCGCAACGGGTCTGAATCTGACCGGTTCAACACATCCAATGTCGGCCAATCGTAGAAGCTTAAAAGCGCCGGGTGGCGCAACATTCTTTTCCGGTCACAATCACCAACTGCAATTCGGGTGTCTTCAAACAGCTTGCGGAATCCGACGGTCTGCTCTGCGTTGTTCAACTCTTGAATTGGAATGGGTTCTTGCTGGGATTCGATTGTATGCCAAAGTGGACTCTCCTCTGGAGTAGTTCGGAGATCACCGCCGCTCGGCAGAATAGCGACAACGCGAACAGGCAACCGCATCCAGTCGGCATCTTGCGGACTTGAAACCTGCCTCCCATAAACGATGCACGTAGGCGTGCCATGACCGGGAAACATTAGTCCCGAGCAATCCACTATTTTCTGAACATGTACAGTCTCGAAGTAATCCTCGACTAAAGGCTTTCCGAACTCTCGCTTCAAGAAAGCGTTTGAAACGATGAATCCTAATTGTCCAGAAGGACGAAGCAGGCCAAATCCGAGAGTAAAGAACGGACAGACCATTTGATAATCACCGACGCAGACGGCCGGCCAACGCTCGCGGTAAAGTTCAACTTTCGCTTTTGAACGAACATTAACGAACGGCGGATTGCCGACAATCAAATCGAAGCCAGCCGCCGATTTGCTTTTGGCTTTGACCAGTTCTCCCTGCCCGGCTTCGTTGACGAGCGCGAGATTGTCCAAGACCGTTCCCTTATCTTTTTCGGCAAGGACGTGCGGGAAGTCGAGCCGCCAGACGAAATTGTGCGGGCCGTCCGGCTCTGCACCTTCCAGCTTGCGGAGGTTGCGGTAAAAATTCTTGTCGAGCGGCTTGGCTTGAACGCGCTGAAATTCCTTTTCGTCTTTTTCCAGTTGCTTGTGCGCGTCACGAAGGCGGGCAATTTCAGCATCCACCCGGCGTTGAGTGGCCGCGTCCGAACCCGTCAGGCCAAACAAGTCACCAACCTGCTGATTTGTTTGGAGCGCGCGAATCTGGTCGGTGACGATACGTTTGCCAAGGTCGAGACGTTGGGCGAGGATTTCGAGCCGGAGGCGTTTCTTTCTCTCGGCACGTTTCGCCTGGTGGAGTTCCTGCCCGGATTTTTCGATGCGCGCGAGGTCGTCGGTGTAATCCGTCAGTTGCGTGCCGTCGAGCCGGACGGGATGGCCGCAGATATAATCGTGCAGGCTGTCGCCCCGACGGAAGTTCATTTCCAGATTCGGCAGTTGGGAAATATGATTGATGGCCTCGATAAACTTGCTGCGCTCGGCCTCGAATGGATTCACGCCGAGTTCGTAGTCCACCAGCAAACTCAACCAGAGCCGGAGGCGGCAGATTTCGATGGCCTGCTGCTGAATGTCCACGCCGAACAAACTGTGCTGGATGAAATGTTCCTTGGCTTTCTGTTTCCATGTGCTGCCCTCGCCTTTGACCGGGTCTTGGTAGCCGCCCGCCACCGTCTCAAAGATGCGTAGCAATGAAACCATCTCGTGCAACAGGCCAACTGGAAACGCGCCCGAGCCAACTGAGGGATCAAGTGTGCGGAGACTTTTCAGGATTTCGATACTGCGGCGCGCTTCGGTCGGCGAGAGAACTTCCCGCAATGTTTTCAGTTCGTGCTCACTGAAGCCGTCGTCAGGTTCAATTTCTTTGAAAAGGCGGGTGACGCGGGCGGACCAAGTGTGCTTGGTGCCGGGGTCGGCCAGTTGTTCAGCGCGACCGGCGAAATACAGCCGCAGCGCCTCCCGGCAAATGAAGTGGACGACAATGCGCGGGGTGTAGTTGCTGCCGGTGGCCTTACGCAGATTGGGGGCTTGGTATTCCGTGCCCGCCGATTCTCTGTGAAGAACGATGCTCTCGAAAATCTTGCCGAGCATCTCCGGGTCAACCGCCACTTCCTGATCGAGCGGCGTGTCTTCGCGGACGGTGAAGTTGTAGATTTCGAGGAGTTGATCGAAAAGATTGGCGAAGGTGGCGTTGCGGATGCGGAGCTTGGACGATTCCGGCTTGAACTCGTCGTCATCGAACAAACCGCCATTGAGGAAGGGAACACCCGGCAGCCGATTGCCAAAACTTTGTTCCGCCAGACTTTTGAAAAGCCGGTGAAGTGAATCCGCATAGTAGGTAAAGGCGCTAGGCTTACCGCGATGTTCGGCGAAATTCTTGATGAGATATTCCGAGTCCTGATTCAGCCAGCCGCGATTCTGCGCGAAGTAGAGAAAAATGAGCCGCTCAATCAGGAGTTGGGCTTCACCGAAAGCGTCCTGTCCATCGAGCTTGTGATGTTCTTTTAGGTCTTCCTCGACAGCGCGGATGTGCTTGTCGAGTTTGCGGAAGAATTCATCGGTGAGCGCTTCTTTGTCGAACGCTTCGTCGTGATGCTGCTGAATCGTCAGCGGCGCGAGGCCGAACGATTCAAGGCTTAAAAGCGAAATCCGCTCGGACGCCGTGCGCAACCGCTGCTCCGGCCCAACCGTGATGCGGCGGAAGAGACGGCGCTTGTCGCTCGTTTCGTCGTATTTGACGTTGAGAAAATGCCAACGGTTTTGTGCGGCATTGGAAAAGACGAAAAGCGTGTAAGGATGCTCGTTGAGCAATCGCGAAACGACGGGTCGCTCGCCGCCAAGCAAGAGTTTGTCAGATGCGAGCCGCGCATAGATGACGTGGAAGTCATTATTCTCGCCGCCGCCCGCGAACAACACGGGATCATCCGCCAGAGCCTTGCTCACCGATTCCGTCCAGCCGCGCCGTGAAAGCGGCTGGTTCACGCGCTGATAATTGAGTTCCGACCAAAAGAGTTGCTTGAGAGGTTCGATCCCCCGCAACCCTTTCAGCAACTCCAGAACGTTCTGTTGTCGTTCGGGTCGTGACATGGCTGTTCGCTCGCGCGCGAATCAGCCCTGTCTGGAGACTGCCTCTCGTGGGAATCTTGGTGCCCGAAATGAAAGTGGGACGCACTTACTTGCGTCCCATAACAGGCACCTAGGAGGGCCCACGAAGAAACGCTTTCAATGCGCCCCAGGTGGGGCGCACTTCAAGCGCGGCTCTTCGTCGAAATTTCCTAGGTTTCGTTATGGACAGCAGCCGAAGCCGCGAATTGGTTTATGTAAAAAGTGTTAGTCGATAGCTTTTCTCTTTTGGTTATTAGGACAGGGACGAGTGTGCGCGGGAAATTTATCAGCGTCAAATGAAGATCAAATGGGGAAAGTTGAAAGCTGAAGGCAGAAATCCGCGTCCATCTGCGGTTGGAAGCAGTTGAGAGTTGTTGGTTGAGAGTTGAGGGTCGTGGCGGGCGGAACGCGGACTTGCTTTTGCGGGCATTTCAGGCGAAAAGAAAACCATGAGCTTTACCGGAACAGTCAAAGACGGCGTCGTGATCCTGCCGCCGGGATTGAAACTGCCGGATGGATTGGAAGTCCAATTGACCGTGCCGGATTCCGCGTCGCCCGAGGAAGCTTTTGTGCTCCGCGAAACCGCCAGCCCGTTTCCTACGGTGGTCGGTCTGCCGGATGATCTGTCCATCAATCTCGACTATTACCTGCACGGGCATCAGCACAAGCAGCAGCCGCGTCGCGGGCGGTGGATTTGCGCGGACAAGCCGATGCCGGAGTTGACACAGCAGGAGGCGGCGGGCAGCACAGAAAAACTTCTCGCCCTCGCGGCGGAAACCGAAAACCTTCCGGCTGACCTTTCCGCAAATCACGACCACTATCTGCACGGTCTGCCCAAACGATGAACCTGGTGTTTGCCGACACGTGGTTCTATCTGGCCATCCTCAATCGGGCGGATCCCAATCATCCGCGCGCGGTGGCGGCCAGCCGGTCGGAACGCCGGCATCGCGTCACCACGGATTTCGTGCTGGTGGAGGTGGGGGACGCCTTGAGCAAGACGGGTAATCGCGATGTGTTCACGCGTTTCCACTATTGGATTCAAACGCACTCCGGCACGACAGTGATACCCGCCTCGCGCCAGCTTCTGGAGGACGGACTGCATCTCTACCGGTATCGCCGCGACAAGGACTGGCCGCTGACTGATTGCATGTCATTCGTCGTGATGGACGATGAGGGAATCAGTGACGCGCTCACTGGCGACCGGCATTTCGAGCAGGCGGGCTTCAAGGCGCTGCTCAAGTAGCGGGCAAGGGCGAGGAATTTGTTTTCGAGTAATGCGCGGATTCGACACCTCCATGAATCTGCTGCAAACCACACCCACCCCGACCCCTCCCAGGAGGGGAACTATCCACCATGTGGCGCTCCCCTCCTGGGAGGGGCCAGGGGTGGGTTCACGGGTTCAAGGCGCGGAACGTTCTTTTGGGGGAATTCTTACCCCGACCCTCTCCCCGCTCGAGGCGCAGAGGGTGAAACTGCTGTGCGTTTTCTGGGTTCGCCTGCGGCAAATGAATCTGCGTCCATCGGCGTTCATCTGCGGTTGAGAGTTGTTGGTTGGCGTCGGTCCGTCAATTCTTCGCGGACTTAAGCTTGTTGGCCGGGTTGACGCCGCGCACAACTTCGCCTTGGGTGATCGCGGTGACATAGGCGCGCGGATTCATGTCCGCCGGCGCGTCGCAACTGATTGTGATTCGATTCACGCCTGCTTCCAACATCGGCACTCCGCCTTGCGGTTTCACTTCGGCCAGTAGTTCGCCGGTCGGGCCATACAGTTTGCAATCGGCCGGCGACCGGAGTTCGAGGTAGGAACCGCTTTCCATTTCCACCGGGAAAACGATGGTCTGCCCGCCAATCGTCAGCGACGGATTGCGCCACTTGGCTTTGATGGTGGGCAACGCGCGGACCGGACTGAGATGGCACGTCACCGAATCGTTTGGCGGCAGGTTGTTGTAAAACAGGTTCAAGCTGGAAATCGCCGAGGGGTGAATCGACTCGCGATAGATGGAATACGCGTCGCCGTAAGGCCAGATGTAATCCGTGAACCGCTGCGCCTCCGGCTCGATCAATTCGAAATACCGCCAGCCGGTGAAATCAACCACGATGTAGTTGTCCGCAATGCCGCTGAACAGATGCGCGGGGCTGTTGAGTTGGAGGTTCAGCGTCTCGCCTTTGCCATCGCCATGCACCCAGACTCCCAACGCTTCGTGTCCGGTCAGCTTGAGGGACGGGTCAAAAGTTCTTCCGGCCTTGGCCCAGGCGCCGCGGCGATTGGAGGTCGCATTGGTGGCGCTAAACCGACCGCTGGCGGCGCCGGATTTCAGCGGCTCCTTCACCGAGTCGATTTTGTGGGTGACGCCGGTTTGATCAGCCGAGTCGGAAAAGTCCTTTGCGCCACGAAAATCTGCAACGCTGATGTTGTTCGACGCTTCGTAAGGTCCGGCGGACATAAGCGCCTCGATGCGCAATTGAAGCGGCTGCCGCACGAACTTGTTCGTGATAGACCACGAGTTGCTCCAACCGTCCAGTCCTTCCACTTTGTGACGGTCGTATTGCGCGCGACGGAACTGCCATTCGCCTTCGGCACTTTGGAACAGCGTGAATTCATCGCCGGGCGCGCGCAGTCTGGCTTTGACCGCTTCGGAAAAATAGTTCGCGTGGCGCAGGGTTTCGTATTGCCGCATGATCGTCGCGAGGCGTGGGTAGGCGGGAATCTTTTTGATGTTCGCGGGATCGACGCCCATGAGCGCGAAGCCGGTGTCCGTGCCGAGACATTTGCACATCAGATATTCGATGTCGTCGGCGAAGGTCGGTTCACCTTGCGGGCCGCTCCAGGTTTTGACCGACCACCAGCCGAGTTGGCCCGGCAAAAACATCCGGCGATTGTCCTCGTTGGCGGCGACGTGCGTATCGATGAATTTCTTGTGAGCGCGGCGCGGATGGTCCCAAGCGCCCATGCGCGCGCGCACAAACCAGAGATGATGGCTGAAGGTGCTCATCTCCATCATCGCCGGTTTCTTGAGTCGCTTCCAAATCTCGAACGTGAACTTGGACTGATAATGCCAGGCATTCTCTCCACCGCCCACGATGTCGGAGCCGTCGAGCGCGTCCAGATAGATCATGTCGAACCCGCCCGCGTTGAATGCCTCAGCGGTTTTGGCGGCGACCTCGGTGTAGAGCGTCGAATCGCCGTCCGGCACGAACAACCCGAAACATTCCTTGAGATGATGCACCTTCGCACCTTGGGCGTGCAACGCGACGCGTGTGCCGTTCGCGCCGCGTTTGCAACCCGTGAATGCAAACGGCGGCTCTTTGGCGACGCCGGTGTAAGTAATCAGTTCGTCGTCGATTTGCAGCGTCACACTGTTGCGCACTGCGAAGCCAGTGATTGCGGACATGGCTTTGGTGGATTCGACAACGGGAACGTTCGTTGAGTCGGTGGTCAACGGTTCTGCCAGCGAGAAGGTGGCGTCCTTGCCGAGGCGCGGATCGGGCACGGGCGTGACCCACGGTGTGCGTTTGTCGATGAACTGTGCGTAGGTGTGAAGTCCGGCTTGCAGTCCGGCGGCGTGCAGTTTGTCGATAACCGCTTTGAAACTCGCCCAGCCGTTCGTGTAAGTTTTCGGGTTGGGCAGACAATCGCCGAAGCGGAACGAATTGCCGCCGTGGAAATCGATCTGGGTAATTCCCAGGCTGCGCGCCAGTTTGATCCAGTCGTCCACCTTGTCTTCCGACATGTCGCCGAAGTTGAAGAGGTACGAGCCGCGATTTTTTTCCGAGTCCAGCGCCCACGGCCCACCGATCGGCGAATGTGGCAGGTCGGGCGCCGCGCTCACCACTTCCTGCAAGACTCGGCGCAGCTCCTTTGGCGGACAGCCGATCACTGCCACCCGCGCGCCTGTCAAACCGAAACGCGGATAGCACGCCGCCCAAAGCTGGTGGCTGGCACCGGGAATATCGCGAACGTTTGTCTGAAGATTCAACGCCACGGCGCAGCCGGCGAAAGGTTCGTTGGGAGTTCCTTTGAGCGTGAGCGGCAGGTCGGTAAAGACCAGTTCCTCCACACCGTCGCCGCGAACGTCGGTTACTTCGAAGACGAAATATTGCTTCTTGGACGTGACTTTGAGCGTGGCCGTCACCCCGGCATCGCCGAACTCCACAGCCAGCTTGCCGCCAGAGTAAGACGCGGACGCGGCTGCGAACAGGCGGCCCGATTTTTTCACGGACGCAAACGGCGCGGGTGGATTTGTGGCGCAGTAGTCTTTGCCCGTGGCACGGTCGATAAAGTGGAGATTGCGACCGTCGGCACCGAGTTCATAACGCACGTAACGGTTTTGGAGAGTCAGAGCCGGCTTGGAATGCTGCGGCGCGGCGCCGAGCAGTTGAACGCTGGTGAGCAGGAACAAGGACTGCCAAAATAGACAATGTAGCCGCCAACGTAAGGGGGCGGATTCTTGAGCGCACGCATTTTCCGCCTCCTCACGTCGGCGGCTACAAATTCGGCGGTTACGAAACGCTTTGTGGCGAGAGTTCATTCGATACCGGCATCTTGGGCGAAACGCCAGCGGGTTACAATCACAGACCTATGCTTTCCAGCCAACGACACCGGAGATCAGGACGTTGATTCCCATGTCGAGAATTGACAGGAGGTAAAGGATTACTGCTGCCCGGAAGGCGAGCCGGCGGAGTCTGGCTTCCTCAAGAACGAGCACGAGGCCCGTGACGCCGATGGATTGGATGAGCAGGGCGGTATCGAGCATCGACCACAATTTGAACTGGAAGCCACCGGCAAACACAGAAACGACGAGGAAAAATGCCTGGATGCCCAGGAACAGTTTTACACGCGTCACTTCATCCGGAACCGGCGGGTCGGGCTTTTGTTCTGGATCCATACTGGGTGGCTTTGACGCCAAGATTATCGCCGGACCGCAGTATTGCAACCTGATTTCTTGAGCGATTTCGTCAAACCAATCTGTGAGATTGTTTTTTCCTGATTCTCTGGCAGGTTGGGTTGGTTCAAACCGCCGACCGAAAATGCTGATGAAACAAAACACCAAGCCATGAAGGCGCAAACTCCACCCGGCAAGAAACGTTATGCACTGAATGCTTTCCTGTGCGTGGCCGCACTGGTGCCAACCATGCTCAAAGGCGATGCGTTGGAGATGATCAATGGCGACCGTTACGCGGGCAACCTGATTTCAGTCACGCCGAGCAACGTGACGTTCCGAAGCGAAATCCAAGGGACGTTGAATTTACCGCGGAACAAAGTCGCCCGGATTTCGTTTGGCGAATCAACCGGACGGACGCCGGCAATTGTGACGAATGCGTTGCCGTCGAACCCGAAGACAAATCAGGCGGTTCAATTGCCTCCGAAACTCGATTTGGATTCCAAGTCGCTCAGCCAGGTGCAACAGGAGTTGCTCGGCTCGGCGAGTCCGGAAGCGCGCCGACAATTCGCCGAATCAGTCAAAGGCTTGATGACGGGCAGCCTGACGATCGACGACATCCGGGTGCAGGCGCGGAAGTCCGTGCAGGACATCAAAGCCGCCAAGGAAGAATTGGGTGAGGGCGCAGGTGGAGTACTTGATGGATATCTCCGAATCCTAGAACATTTCCTCACCGAAACGGACAAGCCGGAGGTCACCGCCCCGGTTGCGAAGCTGAATGCAACCAATTCAGTCCCGGCAACGACACCGCAGAAATAATCGTCCATGATGACAGATCATGACTCAAACGCAGGGAAAGATTCTGGTGATTCGCGGCGGGGCGATCGGTGATTTCATTCTGACGCTGCCGGCGCTGTCGGCTTTGCGGCGGCAATTCCCGCTGGCGCATCTTGAAGTGCTGGGTTATCCGCACATCGCGCAGCTCGCGTTGGCGGGTGGACTGGTGAATCGTGTGCGATCCATTGAGGCCCGCGCACTGGCCGGCTTCTTTGCGCGACACAGTGAACTGGACGCGGCGTTGAGCGAATACTTTTCCGATTTCGATGTGGTAGTTTCTTATCTCTACGACCCGGATAAGATATTTCAAACGAACGTGGCGAGTTGTTCCGCGGCGCAATTCATCGCCGGACCGCATCGACCGGATGAAGCCGCCGGTTTGCCCGCGAGTGCAACTTTTCTGCAACCGTTGGAGCGGCTGGCCATTTTCGACGCGGACGCGGTGCCTCGACTTCGCCTGAACCCTCGACCCTCAACCTTTGACGCTCAACGCTCAACGCTCAACCACTTTGCCGTGCATCCCGGCAGCGGCAGCGAGCGAAAGAACTGGCCATTGGCAAAATGGACGGAGTTGTTGCAACACCTGATCGCCAATACGGAATTCAAGCTCTTGCTCGTGGGCGGTGAAGCGGAAGCCGGGCGATTGGAGAGACTGGCGGGTTTGTTACCGTTAAGTCGTGTTGAACTGGCGAGGAGTCTGCCGTTGGCTGAACTGGCGGAGCGGTTGGGCCGCTGCGCCGCATTCATCGGGCATGATTCCGGGATTTCGCATCTCGCGGCGGCGGTCGGCTTGCCGGGGGTGATTCTGTGGGCCGACACGGCGGAAGCGGTCTGGCGTCCACCGTCCGCGCGAATGGTTGTCCTGCGCGACGCGAAAGGATTGGCGGCTTTGCCGGTGGCACGGGTGGTCAGGGAGTTGGCCAACGTGTTGGCTGATTCGGTCGATCACGTTCCGGAAAAATTACGCGCTAACATCCGTTTTTGACTCAGTGGTCGCGCGCGTTTGCCGCTATACAGCGGACGGCGGATTTGGTAATTGTGAACATTATGGCTCTGGACGACATTTTATTGGAAGCGGAAGAGAAGATGATGAAGACCGAGCAGGTGGTGCAGCACGAGTTCGCGGGCGTGCGCACCGGCAAGGCTTCCGCGGGACTCGTCGAAAACATTCCAGTGGAGGCGTACGGCTCGCAGATGCGCATCCGCGAGCTGGCCGGCATCACCACGCCCGAACCGCGCGTGATTTTGATCCAGCCGTGGGACGCTGCCACCCTTCACGCGGTGGAAAAGGCGATTCAAAAAAGCAATCTCGGCCTCAATCCGATGGTGGACAAAAAATATATCCGCATTGTGCTTCCGGAACTGAGCGAGGAGCGCCGGATCGAGTTCACCAAGATCGTCAAGAAAATGACGGAGGACGGCCGCGTGGCCATCCGTCATGTCCGGCGCGATGCGCTGGAGCACTTGAAAAAGGAAGTCAAGAGCGGTGGCATCACGGAAGATCAACAGGAGCACGCCGAGAAGGAAATTCAGAAACTGACCGATGAATACATCGGCAAGATCGAAACCCACCTGGCGCACAAAGAAAAAGAAATCATGACGGTGTGAGGTGCCGGATGGGGTGGAGGAGGATTGGAGTGATGGGTTGATGAGTTTAACCCCATGATTGATGCCGCGACCCAACACTCCATCGCTTCATTGCTCCACTACCCCGTTTTTCTTGATGTTACCGCTTCACCGGATTGTTCGTGGGCGATGGCTCGAAACGGATGACGATTTCCCCGGGCTTGGCGTAGCCGAGGGTTTCCCGCGCCAAGCGCTCCACGGTTTTCGGGTCCGTGCGCATGGCGTCGATGGACGTTTTCTGCTGTCTGGCGATTTCTTCCTCCTTCTGAATCTGGGTTTCCAGCTCAAGAATTCTCTTCCGCATCCGCTCGTTCTGCTGGATCAATGGCCAGTACCAGAGTGCGACCCCAAGAAACGCCGCCAGCAAGAGGAGAAAAACCACCAACCGGGTGAGTTTACCCCAGAGGCCGAGATTAACGTTCATCACCCGCAGTTAATCACGGCTGCTCGCGCAACAAAAGCGGAAAATTATTTCCGGAGCCGTTTCCAATCTTTCAATTTGCCGTCCGGGCCGAAGGTGAGCCGCAGGTAATAATCCGGCGTGGGCGAATCGTAGTAATGATAGACCGGGCCGTAGTAGTAATAGGGCCAGCGTCCGTAATAACCACCGTAACCGAAATCCATGCCGGAATAGCCGCCGTAGCCGCGCGCGGTCAACCATTCAGCGACGGTGGTGCCGTCCGTTAGTTTGGCTGACTTATCGGGCGGGCCGAGGTCAGTGACCGCCTGATCATAAGTGTAAGTGCCAACGCGCGCCGCCCAATCAACTTTGGGGCTGGTGGCACACCCGGCCAAAAAGACCAATAGCAATCCGCCCAGCAGCCGCCTCCAGAGCAGACCGGAAACCTGATTCGTTTTCATGCCGCAATTTTCCCCAGCGATTGAATGAATGCAACTTCGGGTTCATTGTCAAAAACGTGCGCCCCCCTGGTCGCGGCGCGATGGGGTGGCAGGTATTGTGTTGTCACGGCGTGGCTTCACCGCTAAGAGTGGGGTTTCATGATAAAGGTCTTGTTGCTGATTTTCGACCCGATTGCCACGTGGGAAAGAATTGATAAAGCCCAGCGGGGCGTCGTGTTTCTTTTCTTCTTATATCTGCTGCCGCTGCTCTCCATCACACTGGCCGGCGAAGCGTATGGCATCCTGCAATGGGGCAAGGAGCAGGGCATGCTGCATCAGTTGACCAAGGTGCCGGAGGCTGTGCTGGTCTTTTACGAAGTCGGTCAACTCGTGCTCAGCCTGATTGTGGTATTCGTCGGCGCGCGATTGATCCAGACCATCGGCGAAAGCTTTCACGGTCGCACGACCTACACCCAGGCGTTCACCGTGGTGGCGTACGCGCTGGGGCCGCTGTTTCTGGTGCGCTTGCTGGATGCCATTCCGGCAATGAATGCCTGGGTCACCTGGGGGATCGGCATGACTTTGACCTTCGCCGTTTTTTATCATGGACTGCCGCGGATTTTGAAACCGGACCCGGCCCATGCCTTGGGACTTTATTTTCTCGGTATTCTGGTGCTCGTGGTCATCACCGGGTTGGCACGCTTTGTCGCGACGTTGCTGCTGCAACAGAAGATGCGATTTCCGTTTTGACGGTCGGGCGGACGGCACGCGCCCAATGTCAAGGCTCTCGCTTCGTAGCCAAACGTGCCACGGCTTGCTTGACCACCCAGCCTGATTTTTCCAGCGCGCTTTTCGCCGTCGCTTGATCGACCCCGCGCAGTTCCTGCACAATCCGCATGGCGCGGTCGCGGAGTTTCACATTGGAAGGATTCAAATCCACCATCAAGTTGCCCACCACCTTGCCGAGGCGCACCATCGCCAGCGTGGAAAAAATGTTCAGGATGAGTTTGGTGGCGGTGCCGGCCTTCAAGCGCGTCGAGCCGGTCAGGATTTCCGGCCCGACATCTGGAGTGATAACCAAGCTGGGTCGGTGCCCCCGCGGAATCTTCAAAAAGGGATTGAACGCCAGCAGGATGGTGGTGGCGCCGCGCCGTTTCGCCGCTTCCAATCCGCCCCACACAAATGGCGTTCTGCCGCTGGCGGCGATGCCCACGACGACATCCCGGCGCCCGACGCCGCGAAACTCAATCGCCCGCGCCCCGGCTTCGCGATCATCCTCCGCGCCTTCGACCGATTTCCACAGCGCGGTCTGCCCGCCGGCCATGATCGCTTGAACCATTTCGGGCGACGTTCGAAACGTGGGCGGACATTCAGTGGCGTCCAGCACGCCCAGTCGTCCGCTCGTGCCGGCGCCGACGTAAAACAACCGTCCACCCCGTCTAAACGCCTGTGAAATTAATCTGACGGCGCGCTCGATCTTTTTGCTCTCGTTCAACAACGCCCCGGTAATTTTTGCGTCCTCTGAAAGCATCAGCGCTATGGCTCTGGACAAGGGCAGCTTGTCCAAATTCATCGAACGCGGATTGCGCTGCTCAGTAGGTGAGCGTTTCAGCGACTCGAGGTCGCGCGCCGTCGTTGGAGTCCAAGCTTTAGCTTGTTGGCCGGAATCAGAGGCAACGCCCGAACAAGCTGAAGCTTGAACTCCAACTTGTCGTGCCAGCTCGACCGCGCCCCACACGCTCTCGCGTTGCAACGGCGTGATGACCGCTCCGGGCCAGCGTTGGCGTAACTCATCGCTGACTCGCGCCGCGAAACGCGGTTGCTTGAGGAGGACACTGCCCGCCAGAATAAATTCCACACGACCTGGTCGCCGCCGCCGTGAGGAGGCGGACCTGGTCAATCGGCGCGCACACGCAATCGCGTCCTGCGCCAGACTGTGCGACGCGCCTTTGAGAATGTCCGTGGCAATTTGATCCCGCTTTCGCCACGCGGCAAATACGTCCATGGCCAGACCGGCGACTTCAGTCTTGCTCGCGGATTGCGCCCAGCCAATCAAATCCTCTGGATCGCTGAGTTGAAGCGAGCGCAATATCCTTTGGCCGAGCGGAGACCATTCGCCATCGCGATCGTAGTAATAGACCACCGCCTTCAATGCGCGCAGCCCGATCTCAAACCCACTCCCCTTGTCGCCGAGGATATGGCCCCAGCCGCCAACCTTGGCGGTCGTGCCGGATGAATTGCGCCCATAGCAACACGAGCCGGTGCCGCTCAAAACCAAGACCTGGAGAACTGAGGCTTGGCGAATAACGAATGACGAATGGCGTCGCGAATTTCTGTCAACATTCTGCCTTTTGCATTCGTCAGTCTGCATTCGCCCTGCGACCAGTGCCGTCTCCAAGTCATTGGTCGCGTGGCAGGGAATGCGCGGCCAGACTTTGGCGGCGGCATTGCGGATTCGGTCCCAATCTGTTTTCGTCCGCGCGCCGGCCATGCCGATGGCGAGTGCGGCGGGAGGGGGAAACGCTTTGGCGATAAATCGCAAACGGCGGAGCAGTTGCGCATCCGTGAACAACCGCAGGTTCGCTGCTTCCGCCTCGATTCTTTTCAGCAGCCGGTCTTCGGCATCGGCTAATAGTGCGACCGAGCGCGTGCCGCCACATTCGATCCCCAGAAACGAGGCTGACGCGGGCGGTTTAAGCGGTTTGTTCACGGGCCGAAGTATTTTGGGCCGCTGCCGTTTTGCAAGGCAATTGGCAATCGAAAGCTTGGATTCATCGCGCGGATGAGTTATCTAAATTCTGTGACTGCCACCGAAAGAAATATTCACACCACGCTGGTCGATCTGGAGAACGCCGTGAAGTCAATGCCGACGGCCAATCCGAAACCGAATCTGTTGCCGCTCTTCGCGCGTCTGGAGGAATTGACGCGCCAGTTGCCACCGCAAACCGCTCCCGACCTGCTGCATTATCTGCACAAGAAAAGTTATGAGAAGGCGCGGCTGTTTTTGGAGGGGCGCGATGCGCAGAATCAGGTTGGCAATTGCCGACACGTATGATGGCCGGCTGGAGTTCACGCTTTAGCGTGCGCGCGTCGCTCACAGCCTGAAGGCTCAACTCCAACCGGCGTGGACCACTTGCAACTTGTAACTTTCAACCTGTAACTTTCACCCATGCTCGACGACACCATCGCCGCCATCGCCACACCGCTCGGAGAAGGCGGATTGGCCGTGATTCGTCTTTCCGGCCCGCAAGCGCTCGCGGTCGCGGACCAGTGTTTTGTTCCCGTCGGCAAGTCTTCGCTGAAACCATCCAGCGCGCCGACGCACACGATTCAATACGGCAAAATCGTGCGTCATGATCGCACGGTCGATGAGGTGTTGGTCGCCGTCCTGCGCGCGCCGCGCACGTTTACGCGCGAAGACGCGGTGGAAATCACCTGCCACGGCGGGTTGCTGCCGGCGAAGCTGGTGTTGGACACCGTCCTGGAAAACGGGGCGCGGCTCGCAGAGCCGGGCGAGTTCACGCGCCGCGCTTTTCTCAACGGGCGGCTCGACTTGACGCAGGCGGAAGCCGTCGCCGACCTGATTCAGTCGCGCACGGAACTGGCACTCGCCGCCGCCAACGAACAACTCGCCGGCAAACTTTCGCAGCGCATCAACCAGCTTCGCGATGACATGATGAAAATCCTGGCGCACGTGGAGGCGCACATTGATTTTCCCGACGAAGACATTTCGCCTGACACGAAGGAGCAATTGCTCGCCCGGCTGGAACGTGGCGTGGCGTTCATGGACGAACTGTTGCGCACCGCGAACGAAGGGCAAATCCTGCGCCGCGGCATCCGCGCCGCGATTATCGGACGGCCCAACGCCGGCAAATCCAGTTTGCTCAATCAACTTCTCGGTCGCGACCGCGCCATCGTCTCGCCGATTCCGGGCACGACGCGCGACACGATTGAAGAAACGGCGAACATCCGGGGACTGCCGGTGGTGTTCGTCGATACGGCGGGTCTGCGCGAAGCCGGCGATGAGATCGAAGTCGAAGGGATTCGCCGGAGCCGTCAATCACTGGCCCAGGCCGAATTCATTCTGCATGTCCTTGATGCATCCGAGCCTTTGACGCCGGCAGATGAAGATTATCTGGTCGAGTTTACAGCCAAGAAAGGAATTCTCGTGCGGAACAAAATTGATTTACCGATAAAGCTTAGCATGGAAGATTTGGAGCGCCGAGCACCGACCCGAGGAGCTGGAGTTCAGGCTTTAGTCTGTCCGCCGAACAAGCTGAAGCTTGAACTCCAACCCGACCAACGCGCCGAGACGGTGCCCGGCACTCCAATCGTGGACGTGAGTTGCATCACGGGGCAGGGGATAGAGGCGTTGAAAGACGCCATCAAGAATTTGGTCTGGGCGGGTGAAATCCGAATGGAGATGTTGGCGGTGATGATCAACTCGCGTCATCAGGACGCGCTGAACCGCGCGCGAACGGCGACCCGTCTCACCATCGAGTCACTCCGCCAGGACCGCACGCTGGAACTCGTGGCGTTGGATTTGCGGATTGCCGTCAATGCCGTCGGTGAAATCGTCGGCAAGACCACGACGGAGGATTTGCTCGACTCCATCTTCAGCCAGTTTTGTCTGGGGAAATGATCTGTTTCGCCGCTGCGTCACCGGCATCCTGACCCACTCAACGTTTTTTCGGAAACACTCTGAAGTTCGCGGAAGGCTGGGAGGTCGCCGAGCTGACAGCCATTGCGACCGCGGTGATGGGTCAGTGCATTCCAAATGCGGTCGCGCGGGACGCACCCCGGCCAGGTCGGACTTGCGACACTGGATTGAATTGCGGCTGCTCCTACCGCTTTGAATTTCTGCTGTCAGATAAAGCCCGACAGTTCTCCGGGCCAACATCCCACACGAAAATCAGACGGCAACCGATACCGACAGGCGGTCGCCGATTCTATTCTGTTCACGAAGTATTGATCGGAACTAAAGCGCGCCGTTGATGAAAAATATATGACCGGGACCGGGAACAATGTGATGGGGCACTTGCGTCGGAATCGCAACCTGACGACGCTCACGCGCGTCGTCATCCTCACGGCCTTCTACTTTGTGGGTGGACTGCTCGGCAAGGAGGCCTCGTTTCTGTCGGGCAGCATGGCGTTGGTCTGGCCGCCGGCGGGAATCGCGCTCGCGGCGATTTTGCTGTTTGGTTACCGCTTCTGGCCGGGCGTGGCACTGGGCGCCCTGCTGTTTTCCACGATGAACGGAATGCCGTTGGGATTCTTCACGCTCGGCACGGCCATCGGGAACACCCTGGGCGCCGTCACGTGCGCGTTTCTTCTCCGGAAGTTCATCGCTTTCGACAACGCGATGGAGCGCACCCGGGATGTGACCGGCTACATCGCGCTGGCTTGTTTTCTCGGCACCACGGTCAACGCGGCATTTAACGTCGTCAGCCTCGCTTACAGCGGCACGGTGGCCTGGGACGATTTGTTCGGCAACATTCTGGTGTGGTGGGTGCCGAATGCGCTGGCCGGATTGGTGGTTGCGCCGTTCATCATCACCTGGGCGACGCCGTCGGCCATCCGCTGGGATGCCCGGTTGATCTTCGAGGCGATGATCTGCGGCGCCGGTCTGGTCGGCGGCACGTTGCTCTCGTTCAACTCCTGGTTTGTTTATGGCATTCAAAATTATCCGCTGGCCTACCTGCCGTTTCCATTTCTGATCTGGAGCGCCTTGCGGTTCGGCCAGCGCGGCGCGACCACGGGAACGTTGCTGGTGTCGGCGCTCGCGATCCACTCACTGCTCCGCGGGACAGGGCCGTTCGTGACCGGTTCGGAACAGAACAGTCTGATGTTGATCGGCAGTTACATCGGGATACTGGCGGTCACCAACATGTTTCTGGCGGCGGCGACCACCGAGCGCCAGCAGGCCGAACGGGCCGTGTCGGAAAGTGAGAAACGGTTTCGCGCGGTGGTGGAGGACCAGACGGATTTGATCTGCCGCTTCAAGCCGGACGGCGCGCTCACGTTTGTGAATGGCGCGTTCTGTCGTTTCCACGGCAAGCGCAGCGGCGAGTTGCTGGGCACGAATCTTTTGTTGTCGCTTCCCGACGGGGATGCGGCCGTGGCGCTGAGTTACTTCAATAGTCTCCCCGCGGAGGCGCCGGTGATTTCGTTTGATCACCGGGTTCGCGGAACGGATGACGAGGCGGTGTGGCACCAATACACCGTGCGACGCCTGTTCGATGAACACGGTGACACGCTGGAGTTTCAGGCGGTGATCCAGGACGTGACCCTCCGCAAACAGTCCGAACAGGCGTTGCGGGCCAGCGAAGAAAAATACCGTTCCCTCATCGATCACATCCCGGACGTGGTCTGGACGGCCAATGCGAACCGCGACCTCATCTACATCAGCGGCAACGCCCGCAACGTGCTCGGTTTCAGTTCCGAAGAACTCCTCAACGCCGGCAGCCAGCTTTGGCTGGATCGCATCCATCCGGAAGACGCCGCGCAGGTGCAGGAGGCTTTTCAAAAGCTCTTCTCCAACGGCGAACCGTACGACCGGGAATACCGCGTCCGCCGGCAAGACGGTCAGTGGATCTGGCTGCAAGACCGGGCCCTGACCACGCGGCGGCGCGAGGGCCACTGGTGTGCCGACGGAATTTTCCTGGACATCACGCAACGCCGGCACGCTGAAGCGGCCCTGCAACAAGCCAAGGACGCGGCCGAATCCGCCAACCGCGCCAAGAGCCAGTTCCTCGCCACCATGAGTCACGAATTGCGCACGCCGCTCAATGCCATCATCGGCTTTTCAGAAATCCTCACCGACAAGATCTTTGGCGACTTGAACGAACGGCAGCTCAAGTACTCCAACAACATTCTCAACAGCGGCCGGCACCTGCTCCAGCTCATCAATGACATTCTCGACCTGTCCAAAGTCGAGGCCGGACGCATGGAGCTGGCGCGCGACACGTTCGCCGTCGGCAAGGCGTTGCAAGATGTGCAGTGCATCGTCAAGACGCTCGCCAACAAGAAAGGCATCCGGCTTGAAATCGAGGTCGCGACCGACCTTCCGCCGCTCCTTGCGGACGAAGCCAAGTTCAAGCAGATCATGTACAACCTGCTCAGCAACGCCATCAAGTTCACTCCCGACGGCGGGAAGGTGACGGTGACTGCCACGAACCAGAACGAAGTTGTTCCCAGCTCAACGCCGGAAGCCGGCGCCGCGGTGGTGAGCGCGTCGTTGCGGGTGTCGGTGGCTGACACGGGCATCGGGATTAAACCAGGCGATCAACAGCGCGTGTTCGTAGAGTTCGAGCAGGTGGACTCGTCTTATGGCCGGCAGCAGCAGGGTACCGGTTTGGGACTGGCCTTGACCAAACGGCTGGTCGAGATGCACGGCGGGCGAATCTGGGTGGTGAGTGAAGGCATCGAAGGCCGGGGCAGCACGTTTACCTTCTTGATTCCGTTTCCCAAACCGGAAACCAAGCCGGCGACACCTGCCGACCAACCCGAGGCACCGGACGACAGTCTTCATCCGCGCGTCCTGGTGGTGTCGCCCGAGGCCCGAAGTCAGCATCGGATTGGCGAATATTTGAGGGCGGTCGGCTATGACGTGGTCGCGGCGTCCGACATCGAGACGATGAGCGGCGCCTTGAAGGCCCGACGGCCTTATGCGGTTGTGCTGGATCGAACCCTGACTGCTCCCGATGGCGGCGAGGCGTTGCGGGAGTGCCGCTCCAACGTCCCGTCCAAAATTCCGCTGGTCATTTATTCGATGAATGGAAGCGACCAGCCGGCGTTCAGTTTGTACCGTGCGGAACCGCAACTGCAACTTCCGCCAAGCTCCCGACTCGTTGACGCCATCCGCGGCTCGAACAAAACCACCGGCAAAGAAGTCAAGACCGTGCTGGTCATTGACGACGAGGCGGCCATCTTGGAATTGCTGACCAAGACGCTGCTGCCAAAAGGCTTCAAAGTGCTGCGGGCCTCCAACGGCCGCATGGGTGTGGAAGTCGCCACGAGGTATCTCCCCGACGTCATCATTCTGGACCTCACCATGCCCGAGTTCGACGGCATTCAGGTCGTCGAGAAACTGCGCGCACATCCGCGCACCAAAACCATTCCCATCCTGATCAATTCCGGCACTGTGCTCAACGAGGAGGAACGACAACACCTGGCGACCCAGGTGCAATCGATCACCTCCAAGACGGAGCAAGCCAGCCTGCTGGCCGAACTGGAACGGTTGGAGGCGCTAAGTGAAGAAACGGTTGGAGAAGGAGTGAATCCATGACTGCCAACAGAATCCTCATCATCGAGGACAACCGGTTGAACCTTGAGCTGGCGACCGACCTGCTCGAAGCGAACGGCTTCAACGTTGCCTCGGCGCAATCCGCTGAGGAAGGGCTTCGCCTGGCGCGCGCGCTGTTGCCCGACCTGGTGTTGATGGACATCAGTCTGCCCGGCATGGACGGCTTGTGCGCCACCAAAGCCCTCAAAGCGGATCCGGCGACACGCCACCTGAAGGTCGTTGGTCTCACGGCCCACGCCATGAAGGGCGACGCAGAAATCGCGCGCCACGCCGGCTGCGCCGGCTATCTGACCAAGCCGATCAACACCCGAACCTTTGTCGCAACCGTTGCAGACTTCATTACGTCCCCAAACAAACCACCAACAACCACATAACCACCTGGAGAACAAAACCATGCAAGCTGAAATCCTGAACCCCAAACCCACCCCCGTCCCGACGACCCGTCGTCGGGGATTCGTACTGATCGTGGACGACGAAGAACAAAACCGCACGCTGTTGCGCGATCCGCTGGAAGCCCGCGGCTTTGAAGTTGCCGAAGCCGAAAACGGCGTGGAGGCGCTCCAGCGGATTGCCGACCGTCCACCGGACGTCATCCTGCTCGACGTCATGATGCCCAAGATGGATGGCTTTGAGGTCTGCCGCCGCCTGAGACGAAACGGCCGGACCGCCCACATCCCGGTCTTGATGGTGACGGCGTTATCCGAGCGCAAGGAACGACTGCTGGGCATCGAAGCAGGCGCGAATGACTTCTTGAACAAACCGGTCGATATTCAGGATGTGACCCTCCGTGTGGGCAACGCGGCTTACGCCAAACGGCTGCATGACCAACTCCAAACCGAACGCGAGAAGTCTGACCAGTTGTTGCGGAATATCCTCCCCAACCCGATCGCGGAACGCATGAAAAAAGGGGAACTCAACATCGCCGACCATTTCCCGGAGGCCACGGTGCTGGTGGCTGATCTGGTTGGGTTCACCACCTTGTCTTCCCATGTTGATCCCGAACAGGTGGTTTTCTTGTTGAACGAAATCTTCTCCGCCTTTGATGTGTTGGCTGAAAAACGCGGCCTGGAAAAAATAAAAACCATTGGCGATGCCTATGTGGTGGCGTCCGGCGTGCCCACTCCGCGACCTGACCATGCCGAGGCCATCGTCGGTCTGGCGCTGGACATGCAGCGGGAGATTGAGCGGCTCAACACTGAATACAACACGGCCATCCGCATCCGGATTGGAATCAATACCGGTCCGCTGATCGCCGGCGTCATTGGCCGCAAAAAATTCGCCTACGATCTTTGGGGCGTCACCGTCAACGTGGCCTGCCGTTTGGAAACGACGGGTGAACCGGGCAGGATCCAAGTCGGCGAATCGACTTACCAACGATTGAAACACAATTACCAGTTTGAGCAACCGCACCGCATGCAGCTTAAGGGGCACGGTGACCTGGCCGCCTACTGGTTGGTCAAACGCTCATGACCGGCCGGGACGACGACCGAGCATCGATGTCTGGACGCCGGGACGGCACATCGTTTTCGTCCACTCTGTGCCGTGAGGTCCATTGGCAGGGGAAGTCTGGCTTCAAACTCCCGGCGGCATAGTTTGACTAAAGCCTCCGTCCGGTTTTAAGATGCGACAAAAGCAAAAGCGCGGCTTGACCTCCGTGTCAAAGGAAACGGCGCGGAAAACCAGGTTTGTCCACTGCCCGCGGAAGCCATTCCAAGAGCCTATGGCGAATGAACGCATTTTGATTGTTGAAGACGAAAGCCCGGTGGCCACGTTGCTGGAGCGCTATTTGAAAAAGGCCGGCTTTTCGATTTCCGCCAAAGCAGAGACGGGCGAGGAAGCGCTTCGGCAGGCCGAGTCGCTGTATCCGGATCTGGTGCTGATGGATATTGAGATCAAAGGCGGAATCGACGGCGTGGAGACGGCCCAACGGCTGCACGATCGCTTTGACATTCCGGTGGTGTTTTTGACCGGCCTGGCGGATGAGGCCACGTTGGATCGTGTTCGACAGTCCGATTCGTTCGGTTACCTGCTCAAGCCGTTTCGTCCGGGAGAACTCAAGGCCAGCATCGAGTTGGCGTTCAAAAAGCACAAAGGGGAGCGCAAACTCAAAGAGATCGAGCAATGGTTCTCCGCCGCCATCAAAGCCATCGGCGACGCGGTCATCACCACGGACAAGGCGGGGCGGGTTACATTCGTCAATCCCGTGGCCGAAGCGTTGATCGGATGGAGTCAGCACCAGGCCGTGGGCAGCAGCCTCAGCGATGTGTTCCATGTGATCGATGGACCCGTGCGGGCCGCGGGGGAGAATCCGGTCACGCGCGTGGTGAGGAAAGGCATGACGGCTGGCTTTCCACGAGAAACTGTTTTGCTGGCGAAGGATGGGCGCGAGGCTCCGATTGAAACGAATGTTTCGCCCATCAAAAATGACCAGGGCCACATCATCGGCAGCGTGCTGATCTTCCGGGATATCGCCGAGCGCAAACAGGCGGAGCGTGAATTGAACCGTTCACGGGAACAGTTTCGTTCGCTGGTGGCCCACCTGCAATCGGTGCGCGAAGAGGAACGGACACGCATCGCGCGCGAAGTCCACGATGAGTTGGGGCAATTGATCACCGGTTTGAAAATGGATCTGGCCTGGCTGGAAAAAAAGTTGCCGCAAGAAAGGAAAGTCACGCCGGGCTCTCATCTGTTGGAAAAGACCCAATCGATGTCGGCGCTGCTCAACCAGATGGTGCAATCGGTGCGGAAAATTTCGGCGGAATTGCGGCCGGGCGTCCTGGATAATCTGGGTTTGGTCGCGGCCTTGGAATGGCAGGCGCGCGAGTTCGAAACCCACACCGGCATCCCGTGCAAAATCACGACCGACTTGGAAGAGGCGGATTTCGACGCTGATCTCAGCACGGCGGTTTTCCGCATTTTTCAGGAATCACTCACCAACGTGGCGCGCCACGCCAAGGCTACGAGCGTGGCCGTGAGTTTCAAGGAGTGCTCCGGTCAACTCCTGCTGGAGGTCACGGATGACGGTTGTGGCATTTCCGACTCGGCGCTGCGCAAATCCAGTTCGTTCGGAGTACTGGGGATGCGGGAACGGGCGGCGATTTTGGGCGGAGAGTTCTGGATTAATGGCAAGGCTGGGGCGGGCACCGTCGTTACGGTGAAGCTCCCCCATGGAGGAACCATCAAACAAGTCCAACCACCATGATAAAAATTCTAATCGCGGATGACCATGCCGTGGTGCGGCGCGGGTTGAAACAGATACTGCAGGAACATTCCGACATCGTCGTTGGCGGCGAGGCGACCAATGCCGGCGAGGTGCTCGATCAGGTGCGCGCCAAAAGCTGGGATGTGCTGGTGCTGGACATCACGATGCCGGGTCGGAGCGGTCTGGATATATTGCGGGAGCTCAAACAACTGGCACCGCAACTGCCCGTGCTGGTGCTCAGCATGCACGCGGAGGAACAATTCGCCCCGCGCGTCTTGAAAGCCGGCGCCGCCGGTTATCTGCCCAAGGAAAGCGCGCCCGAGGAACTGGTCAAAGCCATTCGCAAGGTCCACAGCGGGGGCAAATACATCAGTCCCACACAGGCGGAGAAAATGGCCTTTAATCTGAGCGTGGATGCCGACAAGCCGCCGCATGAAAAACTCTCCGACCGGGAATACCAGATTCTGTGCCTGATCGGTTCCGGAAGAACGCCCACTCAAATCGCCAAACAACTTTCGCTGAGCGTCAAGACCGTCAGCACCTATCGCACGCGCATCCTGGAAAAAATGAACTTGCACACCAATGCCGAGCTGACTCATTACGCGATCAAGAACGGCCTGGTGGAATGAGTCCCAAAATCCAGCTCCCCGACCATCGCTCGCAAACCGTGCCTGCGGGCAACGAGCGCGACCGCACCGACTCTCAGCCTCTGCACCAGGTGGGGGCGTCCCCATCTCGCGGTTTTGCTGACGCCAAACCAGGAATATCTAAACTGCCTGCAAGCGAGAGAAGTGCCGCTGACAAATACCATCGCACGCCAACAACACTTTCAGGAATGGCAATATGAAGAACAGGTCAGTGGAAAACATTTCCCGCAGATCGGTCTTCTTCACCTTTGCTTGCTGGTTTGCTTTCCAGGTTTTCTCAGCGGAGCCGCCGCCCGCTCAACCCGACGAAACGCTCGCTTCACTTCAACAACGCATCTCCAATCACATTTCCCAGGCGCGCTTTGCCGCCGCTTCTTGGGGGGTGAAGGTTGTATCGTTGGACAGCGGCAAAACCATTTTCGAGCACAACGCTGAAAAATATTTCAGCCCAGCGTCCAACACCAAACTCTACACCGTGGCGCTCGCGCTCGACCGCTTGAGAGGAGATTATCGCATCAAAACTTCCCTCTATGCGGTGTCGAAGCCTAACCGCCGGGGAACTTTGCGTGACGATCTGATCATCTATGGTCGCGGCGACCCGACAATCAACGCGCGTTTGAACGGCGGCGACATTTTCAGGGCGCTCGACCCCTTGGTTGCCGCCCTGACGAACGCCGGTGTCAAACGCATCAAAGGCGATCTCATTGGCGATGAAAGTTATTTCCACGGCCCGCCGTTCGGTTCGGGCTGGGTTTGGGACGACGCTCAATTCTTTTCCGGCGCAGAACTCTCAGCGCTAACAATCAACGACAATGTCCTCCAACTCTCTGTCAAACCCGGCCAACGTGTCGGCGCGCCCTGCCAGCTCGCCCTGACGCCGGCGAGCCTGTTCGTCATCTTGAGCAATCGAACGCAAACCATTGCCCAGGGTCTCAAGCGCAACATCACTCTCTACCGCCCGCCCGGCCGCAACCTGACCTACGTCTCCGGCCAAATGCCCATCGATGACGCGGACTACACTGAGCATGTCACCGTTCACAATCCAGCGGGTTTGTTCGTCGCTTTTTTCAAAGAAGCCCTGACGCGGCACGGCATCAAAGTCAGTGGCCGACCGCGCGCGATGAATTGGTTGGACCGGCAGGCCGCACCCGTTGACGTGAGTAATTGGGTGGAACTGGGTTCGGTGCAATCGCCGCCCCTGCGTGACATCGTGCGCGAAATCCAAAAGCCGTCGCAAAATCTCTACGCTGACTTGCTGCTCGCGCACGTTGGCGTGCATTCACCGATCACCAACGCGACGCCCGACCAGACTTCCGAAGGAGCGGGCATCGCAGCGCTTGGAGCCTTTCTCGCGGAGGCAGGTATCCGGCAAGGCGACGTCCAATTCGAGGAAGGCTCGGGATTGTCCCGCAACAATTTGACCACGCCCAATGCCACGGTCGCGCTGCTTCAATTCATGAGCCGCCACAAGTGGGCGGACGCTTACCGTGACGCGCTGCCGATAGCGGGTATTGACGGAACGTTGCTCAATCGCATGAAGGGTACTCCAGCGACCGGCAACGTCGGCGCCAAGACCGGGACATTACGGTGGGCCAATTCTCTGTCTGGCTTCGTCACCACCGCTGCCGGCGAACGATTGATCTTCTCGATCATGCTCAATCGCTATCAGAATCCCGACTCCACCCATTCTGCGCGCGACGAAATAGACGCCATTGCCATAATTCTTGCTGGATTCACCGGTCACAGCGGAAAGCAAAACGAGTAATGGTTCCGCTGGAATTCAGCCACCGCCTGCGTTTTGTTTTGCAACCTCCGGGCTTTCCGATACAGTGCCGCGCATGCCGGAAATTGCCACATTCGTAAATCATGGGGCCGCATCCATCACGCCGGGCATTGTCGAAAAAGTGCTCCGGGTGCTGCCGCAATGGAAACTGGAATTCACTCAAATTCACGCGCCGCTGTTTCCACACCTGGTGGATCAACTCGAATTTCTGGCGGACGCCGTGGAGGACACGGCGGATGGGGCTTACAAGGATTTACCTTACCTTGCCCTCGCCCAGGCGGTGTTTGCGTTGATCTATGCGCACAAAAAAGCCGGCATCATTCCGGACTCGGTGCTGAACCTTGGCCGCGCGGATGACTCGAGCGTGGTGCGGGCGGTGTTGATTCAAAACGAGCGTGCCTTTGCGGTTTATGCCGGCGCTCAAGGTGCTGAATGGTCCAAGATCACCAGCCATCCGTAATCCGTCGCTGGCCCACGCCTTCGGAAGAACTTCATGTCGTTGCTCAAGGCCTGTTACCGCAATGCGGTAAGACAACTGGCGTTTAGAAATTCGCGAAAGGTCCGGTGTTTCGCCAGCACGTCGTTATGTCCGAGTTCGGTGAAAAGAAAGATGAGTTTGTTCTTCTCCAATTCCTGTCGCGTCACTTCGTTTTCCTTTCTGGCCAGAAACTCTGTTCGTTTCTGTTGAAGATCTGTCATCCACTTCTCTGCTTCTTCCTTGGTGCGGCCGTGAGGAGTGTAAATATTGATCAGCCGGCCATGATAAAGGTCTAGCCACGCGACAAACTTTTCGGTCTGGCCAAAAAGCGCGTCAAACAGCCAGACCTCCTTGACGTGCCCGGTCATTCCGCCTTGCGCCAAAATGAAAGAGATGACCCGGTACCCGCCGCTGTGGCCGGAGAGAATCACATTGCCGATTTCTTTGGTCTTCAACTTCCGTTTTTGATGCAGCGCGTCCATCAGTTCCTCCATGAACCGCTTGAACCCGTCCACGTCTTCCAGCTTGCCGCCGAATGAATCGCAGGCATCAAACGGGCCTTGCGGCACAACGAGAATGGCGTTGCGTCCGCTTTCAATGAATTGTTCGATGAGTTGATACTGGTTGAAAACAATCTCGATGTAGTTTCGCCAGCCGTGAAAGTGAACGACAAAATCAGTTTTGCCGCTTTCGCGAAAACCCGTGGGAATGAAAATGGCAACGCTGCTGTCCGAATAATGTTTGTCCGCCGGGTAGAATCGATCTTTGTATTGGTGTCCTTCAGCGCGTTGGGGATGCGGAAAGGGAGCGGAGGCCAGTTGCGTGACAATCAACTCGCCGTAACTTGCGTAGTGTACGCGAAGGGTTTCAGCGCGCATCAGGCAACATTCAATAAACCAATTAGGAGCAATGTTTGCGGCAATCCGTCCATGCCCGGCTTATTTAATCGCCAAAAACTTCACACAAACGGGCGCGCCTACTTCAACGCTTTGTCCCGTTGGCGTCAATCGGCCGGTCTTGGCGTTGATGCGGAACACAACCACGTTGTCCGAATCCTGGTTGGCCGCCAGCAAAAACGCACCGGTCGGGTCGATGCCAAAGTTGCGAGGAATCTTGCCCTGCGTCGGTTGGTTTTCAATCAAAGCGAGCTTGCCGGTCTTCTCGTCAAGGGTGAAGACGGCGATGCTGTCGTGGCCGCGGTTTGAGCCGTAGAGGAATTTTCCCGAAGGATGTACCTGGACTTCCGCGGTGCTGAACTCCGGTCGCACGGCCACGCCGTCGGGCAAAGTCGAGATGGTTTGGAATTCTTTCAATGCGCCGCGTCGCGCATCGAGGTTGAAAGCAGTCACGGTGCACTGCATTTCGTTGATCACATAGGCGAAGCGTTGGTTGGGATGAATGGCGAAATGACGTGGCCCGGCGCCGGGGTTGACAATCGCGAACGGCGGGTCGTTGGGAACGAGCGTGCCTTTGCCCGCGTCGAATTTATAGACCAGTATCTTGTCGAGTCCGAGGTCGGCGGCAAAAGCGAAACGGTTCGCGGCATCGAGATTGATGGAGTGCGCGTGCGGTTCTTTCTGACGTTGCGGATTGGCGCTTGATCCGGTGTGCTGAATAAAGGCGGTTGCCTCAGCCAGTTTCCCATCGGACTCGATGCGCAGCACCGCCACGCTGCCGCCGCTGTAATTGGCCACGAGAACATTCTTGCCAGTTTTGTCCACGACGAGATGGCAAGGACCGGCACCACCGGAAGCTTTTTGATTCAACAACGTCAACCTGCCAGTGGCGGTATCAATGGCAAATGCGCTCACCGCACCGGTTTTCTTGCCGCCAAAATTCTCCATCTCGCCGACCGCGTAAAGGAATCGGTGGCTGGGATGAAGGGCGAGAAAGCTTGGATTGGTTGTCTCCACCGCCAATTCTGGATCGGAGAGTTTGCCGGTGACAAGGTCGAGTCGAGAAACATAGATGCCCTTGCTCTTCGCGTTTGAGTACGTACCGAAGTAAACGAGAACGGCCGCAACGTCTCGACTGGCGGCAGGTTTGGGGGTTTGGGCAACGACTGTCGCAAGACCAAGGAGAAACGAAACGAGGCAGCACATGCCGAGGGCACGAGAGCAGGTTGGTGTTTTCATAGTGCAAGATGGTGGCTTCATTGCGGACGTTTATAGCTGACTTCCATTTCCTTTGCACTAATTGAATCGGGCACAAATGCCGTCCCGAACACCAGTGATCTCGATTATTCGTGATCCCCGTAGTCCAACCTTCGCTCTCTCCGTGCGCGGTGTTTAGTGAATGTCGCGGGTTGGTGCCCCGGTAAATCCCTTGGGGCCGTTTCAGCAAACCTACCAATAGTATTTGTTGGGTGATGCGATAATCTTGTCGCGGATGTTTAGTCACCACCGATCATGATGAATCTCTTACTTTGTTTGACCCGCATGAAAATGAAAACTCCGCCCCGCCCACTCCACAGGCTGTTGCTCATCGCCATTCACGCTTTGCTTTGCGCGGCGACCACCTCGTACGCAGCCGACCGGGTGGTCGCTTGGGGCGACATGAATTACGATGTTGCGCTTGATCCCTCCCGGCCCAAGGAAAGGGTGGTGGCCGGGATTGCCGCTGGCAGCTTTCACAGCTTGGTGTTGGAAAGCGACGGGGCCGTGACCGCTTGGGGCGATGATCGTTTTGGTCAGACCACTGTCCCTGACGAACTGGATCGAACCCCGGTGGTGGAAATCGCTGCCGGCAATGTCCACAGTCTGGCGTTGCTGTGGAATGGAACTGTCGTCGCCTGGGGTCCCTCCGCCGGCCACTATGGGGACTACGGTCAGAGCACTGTTCCCGCAGGATTGAAGCAAATTGTGACAGTCGCTGCCGGTGCGATTCACAGTCTCGCATTGAAGCGCAATGGCACGGTCGTGGCTTGGGGTGGAAACTGGAACGGCCAGTGCAATGTTCCTCCGGGACTGAATAAAGTAGTTTCGATTGCCGGCGGAATGTATCACAGCCTGGCTCTCAAAGAAGACGGCACTGTCGTCGCTTGGGGCGAAAACAAGTGGGGTCAATCAACCGTGCCAGAAGGATTGGACGATGTGGTGGCGATTGCCGCGGGCGGGAATCATAGTCTGGCGTTGAGAAGCGACGGCACGGTGGTCTCGTGGGGCACCTACGGACTCGCCCAGTTCAGCGTTCCAGCGGGATTAAACCAGATCGTGGCGATTGCCACTGGGGACTATCACAGTCTGGCGCTTTTGAGCGACGGCACATTGGTCGCCTGGGGCTTCAATACCTCAGGTCAATGCAACATTCCGCCGGGCCTCGCAAACGTGGCGGCCATCGCAGCGCGGGGAAGTCACAACATGATTCTGGTAAACGAACGCAGCCCTCAGCCGTCCCCTTCTCACCCGCGACACTTGAACTGATTCCAACGGGGCTTCCGAAAACTCACTTCGGTGAAGGTGTGGTTCACGTGGCGCCATCCCCGTTGTTGCCGATGGCTTCAACCGGACAACCTTCCATGGCTTCCTTGCAAAGCGCTTCCTCTTCCGGCGTGGTGGGTTGCTTGTAAACGTACGAGTAACCGCCATCGTCGCTGCGGGTAAAATTGTCCGGCGCCGTTTCGCGACACAGGTCGCAGTCGATGCATTGGTTATCGACAAAATACCTGCCCGCCACGTTGTCAGAATATTTGTTTGCGATGTCCGCCATAAAGTTGCTCGTTGAGCGCGCTGCAATATAGCGACCGGCCAAAATGAATATCAAGTCTCATTTGGCGAATTCATTTTCACTGTTGCGCAGTCGGGTCTGAATAATCGCTTTTAATGTCGCGTAGCTGCATTATGCTCGCGGCGGGAATCGACTCATGAGAAAAACCAAGATCATCGCCACTCTCGGCACCGCGACCGAATCCCCGGAGATGATTGGCCGCCTCATTGACGCGGGGATGAACATCGCCCGTCTGAACATGTCGCACGCCACGCATGACTGGACTCGCCGCGTCGTCCGGGACATTCGTGCCGCCGCCACCGCCCGCAAGGTCTTCGTCGGCATCATGATGGACACCCAAGGCCCGGCCATCCGGACCGGTTATCTGCCGGCTGCGCTCGATTTGAAGCCAGGCGAAAAATTCACGCTCACTGTGCGCGGCGAACGAAGCGAAGAATTGCATTCCGTAGATGTGAATTACGAGAATTTTGTAAATGACATCGGCGTGGGCGACGTCGTGCTGCTTGATAACGGCGCAATCCAGATGAAGGTGCTCGCCAAGTCTGGAAACAAGGTGGAATGCGAAGTCCTCACCCCCGGCAAGCTTGGCAGTCGGCGACACATCAACCTGCCCGGCGTCAAGGTCAGCCTGCCCGCTCTAACGGCAAAAGATCTGGCGGACATCGGTGTCGGTCTTGAATGTGGGGTTGATTACATCGCGCTCTCGTTCGTTCGGGAAGCCAAAGACATTCACCAACTCAAAGCCGTCGTCGAGCACGCCAAACCGCGCCCACTCATCGTCGCCAAGATAGAAGACCAGCAAGCTGTCAAGAACCTCGACGAGATCATCAACGAAGCCGATGCCGTCATGGTGGCGCGCGGCGATCTGGGCATTGAAATCCCGTACGAAGATTTGCCCATCGTCCAACGCAAGATTGTCAAAACGTGCCTGCGCGTTGGCCGGCCGGTCATCGTCGCCACGCACATGCTCGAAAGCATGATTGAAAACCCAATGCCGACCCGCGCGGAAATCACCGATGTCGCCAACGCTGTTTTCGAGCAGGCCGACGCGATCATGTTGAGCGGTGAAACCACCGTGGGCAAATATCCGGTGCAATGTGTCGTCGTCTTTGACCGCATCGCCCGGCGCATCGAACGCAGTGGTGGCGCGAATTATCAGGAACGCGCCGAGCTGACCAGCCCACGACAAAAACTGGTCAAAAGCGCTGTTGTCATGGCCGGCGAGTTGCGTGCCGACGCCATTCTCGTGTTTACCATTCGCGGCAACATGGCACGTCACACAGCCTGGATGCGTCCGCGGTTTTCACCGATTTACGCCGTTTGCGAAACGCAGGCGGTTGCGGATTCCCTGACGCTCAACTGGGCCGTCACCCCGATCGTCATTCCCTTCGACCATGTCGATCCGGAAAAAACGATTGCGCTGGCGATGGCGACGTTGACCGCGAAGGGGCTGCTGCAAAAAGGGAACACTACGGTTGTCATCAGTTCCATTTCCGCCGGCGAACAAATTGTCGATGCCGTCCAGATGCGGACGGTGACTTGAAGGAACGAGACGGCCATTACGCCGCGCGCTTCTGCGCAATGTCACTTCAGCGGCCGAGGCAAAGCAGGCGAACCCGGCAACGAGCTTCTCGACCCGTTCTGGAAACTTCCCAAACAGCTTGAGCCGTCTGCGAGCCAGTTGCGCAAATCTTTGAACTGGTATGCCAAGTTTCTGGAAAGTTGCCAGAAGCTCCCGAAGCCGCTCCACAACTTTTTGAAACGGTGCAGAACTTTATGGAGCCGTCTCCCGACTTTCTGAAAATGTTCCAGGAGTTTCTGAATCGGCTCAGCAACACCTGAAACGGTTCCAGAACCTTGTGAACCGGTTTCGCAAGCTCCTGAAACAGCTTCCCAAGACTATGGAGCAGTCCGCGATCTCGTGGAATCGTTTTAGAACCTCCTGAATCGGCTCCAGCACCTCAGGGATCGGTTTCCCACGTCCTGAAACCATTCCAGAAACTCCTAAATCGGTTTCACAACCTCTTGAAACGGTTCCAGAAGCCCATGAATCCGCTTCAGAAAGCCACTAAACCGTCTCCAAACGTCATGGAATCTCTCCACTAACTCCTTGTAAATGAGCCGGTTTAGCCCGGTTTCCAATGCAAATTCCCGGAAAGCGTCAATCGGGTAGATTCCAGCCTTTACCGAAAAAACTCATGATTTTGGAAGATTTTTTGAAAGATTGACCCCCCTTCCCCCGTATTGCCAGGCGAGCAGTATCACAATCAAAACCAAAAATAATATAAACCTATGATCAAACTTCCTTGGTTCCCTCCCGACGAGCCTGGCCAAATAATCTGGCTGACCAATTACCGGGGCAAAATCCCCACGCACGGGCCGACCTGTGGCCTGGACGCTGGCGAACTGTCCGATACGGACCAAGACCTCGAACTCTACATCTGGGTGCTCCAGACCTGGCATCCGGCCATCAAGCAGGACCTCCAGGAGGCCACTGCCTTCAAACGCATCGTCGGCAACGGAACGGGCACCGACAACGTGGTCGTGCCCGATGCCAGCAGCTTCTCGCCGCCCGGCATGCGCCCGCCCGGAGTGCTCACCCGTCTCTTCAATCAAATTGCGCGCATGAAAAAGAACGCCGGTTACACCGAAGCCATCGGGCAAGACTTGAAAATCATCGGCGCGGAGGACACCAGCGTGCATCCCGTCCCCGAATTCAAACCCGTCGTGGGGCAGGGCGATGTCTGCCAGTGCGTGCACATCACCTTCACCAAATTCGGCCATCAAGGTATTCATATTGAGAGCCGGCGCAATAATGGGGCGTGGGAATTCCTGGGCATCGACACCGAGGCACCCTACGACGACGAGCGCGCGTTGCTCGTGGCCACCACCGCCGAGACGCGCGAATACCGGATGCGCTACTGGGACAAAGGCAGCCCCAATGGCGACTGGAGTCCGGTCCAAAGAGTCATCGTCGGCCCGTAGCGCATGAGGCAGGGCGGGCAGTCCGCTGTCCGCCCTGCCAAAGCTTGAAACAGCCGACGGCGCGCACGGGAGTGGCGCGCCCTACGCACAACAAGAATGTGAAACAGAATCTGACCTTCGCCACACGACTCGAAGTCAACTGCATCAGCAGAAGCGACCGACCCGACCTGCATGAGCGCATCAAAGCCATCGGTGGCGGTTTTCCCGGACACTTATGGGTGCATCTGCAGGAACTGGCCATCCGCTGGATCGAAGACGGCACGTTCGAATACTACGTGGAAAAAGGCGGGGATGCGGTTTATCTCATCGTGGCGGTCAGCCAGGAGGGTCAAAAATACCTTAAGATGCCAGACGACGGAGAGGAACCGAACCACCTGTTGCGCCTGCCAGATTGTCCAAGATCGCGTCCGTAGGAACAGGGTGATAATCCAGCACCGCCGCCGCCGTTACAAAGCAAACTCGCAGCGGCCTTCGGAAACGCAGGCCGCTTTTTGGTGCCAGGAAACCTCCATTGACCTGTGAACGGCCATTTTCTATTGTTCGAATATAGGGAAAAAAGCTTCCGGGAGAGCGTGCAGTCTCTGCCCGCCGCCACGCATCACAGATGACGGGCGTCCTGCCGCGAAACTGGACGAGATGGAATTCGCACAAACGAAGGAAGAGCTATGGCAACGCGAGTCGAAGTTAACTGCATTAACAGAACCGACAGGCATGACCCGTATGAGCGCATCAACGCCATCGGTGGCGGTTTTCCCGGACACCAATGGACGCATCCGCACGAACTGGCCATCCGCTGGATCGAAGACGGCACGTTCGAGTACTACATGGAAAAAGGCATGTATGAGTTTCGTCTCATCGTGGCGATCAGCCATTACGGTCACAAATACCTCAAGACCAGCGCCGACGGAGACCAGCCGGACAACCTCTTGAGCCTGCCAGAGTGCCCGTGATTGCATTGAGGCCGCTTTTTTTGCGCTGAAAGCTGCGTTGACCCGTGCACAACCGTTTTCTATTGTCCATTCATGGCGAAGAAAACTTCCGGCGCAGGTAGGGCGGGCAGTCCCCTGCCCGCCGCTGGCACGCCAACCGCCGACGGCGCGCACGGAGTGACGCGCCCTACCACCAGAACCAAACCCTCCGCCCTCGTGGATACGCTGGTCATTTACTGCGGCGACAATCTGGAACAACTCAAGAAACTGCCCGACGCCTGCGTTGACCTCAGCTACATTGACCCGCCGTTCAATTCCAACCGCAACTACGAAGTCTTTTGGGGCGAGACCAAGGAGAAGCGCGCCTTTGAAGACCGCCACGCCAGCACGCAAGCCTACATTGACTTCATGCGCCCGCCCTGCGTGGAACTGGCCCGCGTCCTCAAAAAGACCGGCAGCTTTTATTACCACTGCGACTGGCACGCCTCCCACTACGTCAAGGTCATGCTCGGCGAGATTTTCGGAGAAAATAATTTCTTTGCGCATCATTCCCTGCGAAGCTAGATCTCAGAAATGGTATCCAATCTTTTCAACGAGCGAATTCAAATCGCTGATACGTTCTCAGAAAACGAGCGGCTGGTCACAATCTGTGATGATGCCTTGGTGTGTGCGAAATCTCTCCCAACGAATTTCTTTTCGTTGATCATCACTTCGCCCCCTTACAACTTGGGCAAGGAATACGAACAGCGAGCCTCGTTGCGGGATTACTTGGCGCAGCAGAAGCCGCTGATTAAAGAACTGATTCGCTCGCTCAAACGAAGCGGCAGTCTTTGCTGGCAGGTCGGCAATTATGTTGAAGACGGCGAGGTTTTCCCCCTGGATGTTTACTACTATGACCTTTTCAAGAGCGAGGGATTGCAGCTTCGCAACCGAATTATCTGGCATTTCGAACACGGTCTTCATTGCAGCCTCCGTTTTTCGGGACGTTATGAGACGTTGCTTTGGTTCACCAAGTCAGACCATTACCTTTTCCATCTCGACCCTGTGCGCGTTCCGGCGAAGTATCCCGGCAAACTTCATTTCAAGGGTGAAAAACGCGGCCAACCTTCTGGCAATCCCCTCGGCAAGAATCCGTCGGACGTCTGGACAATCGTAGCCCAAGATTGGGAACGGGGGATTTGGGAGATTCCGAACGTGAAGGCCAATCACCCGGAGAAAACCGAGCATCCCTGCCAATATCCGGTCGAGTTAGTGGAACGATGTGTCTTGGCACTTACGAACGAGAACGACTGGATTTACGATCCCTTTTGCGGCGTCGGTTCTGCCCTCATCGCTGCGGCCAAACACAAACGCCGCGTCGTGGGTTGTGACCGGGATGAAAAGTATCTGAAAACCGCTCACGAGCGGCTTCACAAATTAGCGGACGGAACGCTCAAGCTGCGCCCGCTAGGCAAGCCGGTCTTTGTGCCGACAGGTCGCGAGAAGGTTGCTCAACGACCCGCCGCTTGGGAGAACGAAAAGGTTCTGTTGTGAAAGTCGCGGGCGAGTTTTCCTTCAACAACGGTTCAACCTTTGTCACCAAGCACTATCAGGCTTTGCTTGATGAAGTTTATGAGGTCATTGCGCGGGTCGACAGCGCCATCCACAAAACGAAGCGAAGCAAAGAGAAGACGATGCGGCGGCGAATGCTTTTCAGCCCCAGAGCGCTCAATGCATCTTTCAAGCGGGAGTTTTCCACCTTTGATGAATGGTCACAGTGCAAGGTTCGTTGTGACTATCCGACCGAGTTTTACAAGCCGGGATACAAAGCCGAACCACTATCCAAAGGAGCGTTTCGCGAAATGGATTTTGTGAAGGGCGGGCTGGGCGTTGAAGTGCAGTTCGGCAAGTATGCGTTCATGGTTTACAACGTCTGCGCCAAGATGACGATCTTTCACAAACTCGGCCACATCAAAGCCGGCATTGAGATTGTGCCGATCAAGCGGTTTGCCGACCAGATGTCCACCGGTGTCTCTTACTTTGAGCAGTTCGTTTGGGATTTGCAGCATCGCGGGGTTGCCGACATTGACATCCCCGTTCTCATCATCGGCATTGATGCTTAAGATGCGAAGCCCAAAAACAGGCTACTGAAGGCGGCCTTGTCAGCCTCACTGCGCTCCATTACCTGATGAAACAGAGCGTCTCAGAATCTTCATGTAGGATTGGTCTTTTTCCCTATTTTCCCAAGCTGCACGAATATGTTTGACGAGCTCTGGGAGATCGCTCTCGACCGTCGAACGCCACAAATTTGGCTGATATTCATGGACACGAAGCATGTTATCAACATCAAACACTTTACCAGTCCCAGATGCTTTGATCAGGGCTACAGGCTTTTCCATAGCCATGCGAAGTCCCAATTCGAAAAGGACATTCGGGTTGTGATCGGTCAGATCGGCAATCACAAGATCCGCTTCGAGCAACTCGTTCACAATTGTGGACTGAATGACATCGCTACCCTGCCGGTTGGCAGTCTCGACGTTGAAGCCCGCATCGAGCGCGGCCGGCGTGATCAGGCTCCGAAGAACTTCCGCAAAAAATCCTATGGGCCGATCTGGGGTTTTCTCGACGAACGGCATTATGACGAATGCCTTTATTCCTGATTTCTTCGCCGCTTCACCCACGATAACAGTCGTGGGCGTTTCGCTGCCCCCGGCGCTAATCGCCGAGTCGCCAGACGTAATACCCAAGTATTTGCAATTCTCTCGAAACACGCGAGAGAACTCCTCATGGAATTTCGGTGAAAGCGCAAATTCACGCTCCAAAGTGTTTCCGAGATATTTCATCTCGGGTAAGTTGCTGCTCTTATAATGTTGCAGCACTTTACTGAAGAGTTCGATTTTATGAAATGCCTCAACCTTTTTTGCATGTTCAACATCTGGACTCGGCGCGTACACGAGCTCCCTTCCGAAGTCGGTAAGTGCTATAAGAGCCGTGTCACGCGTGCCTGTCGTTAATCCGAAATCCCTGGAGGCCGCACTAAGGTAATAGAAATCAGGTGTCTTAGGTGACATGCTGACTGCCTCAGCGACTTGAGCTGGTGCCCACGGATTACCACCGTTTAACCCCTTGATTTTGTAAGGAATCTCCAGTGCTTTTGCTAATGGCGCCTTAGGATAAGGGCGTGTGACCTTTCCGCGCCCTCTGGCTCCCGATCTCCGGCGCGCTTTCAATTGAGGTTTTTCTGTTTTAATTTCTTGAGTCATAATTTTCCCCACTTATGGAATATTAGATTCGTCTCCTCAGCTTGTCGATAAAAGATTAATAGAAGCTTACGCGGCAGTTAGTTTGCCGAACGTTCCCTTTCACCCCGACCCTCTCCCCAAAGAGAAGGAGAATCGTTCCCCGTCTCACTGAAATTCACGCGACTGGATTTGCCGAACGCTCATTCCGCGTCGGACAGCGGTGCTAAAGACACGCGCAGTCCAGACGCTTCGTGACTGCCGGGCGTCCTCGAATTGCGCGGAGCGTCTGGACTGCGGTGCGTTCACCGCCGCTTTTCTTGCGGTGAGGGACACACAGGGATTTGAGCCGGAGCTTTGCCTCGAATCAGGCTGCGTAAACCTCGGTCTTCACTTAGGCGTGGTTCCTTCAGCCCAGAAAATAGATCACCAAGGCGACCAACGCGCTCAAGCCCAAGGCAAAGAGTACGGTGTAGCAAAACGTGCGCATGTCCTGTCGCTGGCGGCCCGTCTTGTGCCACGGAAAATGAAAGTGAAAGTGTCCGATGTGCACGTCCGCATGGTATCAACCGCCACGTGAAAAATCAATTAAATGTGCCCGCAGAAGACTGCGCTTCCGCTGCCACAGTCGCGGCGTGAATCCAAGCTGGAGCAGAAGGGCGCGTATTTACATCTGACCGGGGACGCTATATTGATTGCGTATGAAAAGATATTTTGAGTGTGCGTCAGCATTGCGTTGGCTTTTTCTGCCCTTGTTTGTTCTGCTGTTTCCTTCTTTGGCTCATGCCCATGTCGGCGTGGGTCAGACCAGCGGCCTTCTCCCCGGGCTGGCTCATCCCGTTACCGGCCTTGACCACATCTGCGCAATGATTGCCGTCGGACTTTGGGCGGCACAGCGCGGTGGTCGTGCCATCTGGCTCGTGCCGCTCACGTTCATTTCCGTCATGGCGGTGGGCGGGCTGCTTGGCGTGGCGGCGATCTCGATTCCGTTTGTCGAGTACGGCATTATTGCGTCCGTGCTCGTGCTGGGTGTTCTCATCGCTGCTGCCGTTCGCCTTCCGCTGGTCGCGAGCGTTATTGTTATCGGGCTGTTCGCGCTGTTTCATGGCCATGCACATGGCGCCGAGATGCCGGAGACGGCGTCAGGATTCGCTTACGGACTGGGATTTATGAGTGCCACGGCCTGCCTTCATCTCTGCGGGGTTGGCGTCGGATTGCTTGCGCAGCGATTAGGCACTGCCCGGATCATTCGTTATGCCGGAGTCGCCATCACAGCTTGTGGCGTCTATTTTTGTTTGACCTGATGCGGTCTCCCATGTGCGTTCATGAGTCAAGCGCGAGCGCGCCGAAGCGCCGCCGCGAGTAAATCCCTTCGCCAAAGCGCAACGCGAAGCCAGGCCGGAGAAGCAGACGGACTTGATTTGAGCGTTGCTCCGAAGAAATTGTGTCGTCAAATCAGGACACTACCAAACTCTGCGTCCAATTGCCCGGGGAAGTCTTGGCGACCCAGAACGATTCGCCCACCCCGATAACCGGCGGGTTGGAGGCCCATTTTGCCGCGTCGTATGGGCAGATCAAATATTTTTGTTTGTCCCGGTCGAACAGATGGATGGTGTCGCCTTCAGCAATCGGGAAACCGAGATCCAGATGAAGCCGCCCCGGTTTTGGCAACAACGAACTGCGAATCGAAAACCCCGGGGGAATGGGATTCAACAGATTGCCTTGCATGACATTACCGACAAAGTTATGCGTTCTGTAATCGGACGTGGGATTGAAAATCAGCGCCCCCTCACCGGGCGCGAGTTTCTCCCCCGGATTGGTCCATTTTTTTGCTTTGACCTCATTTTCATTCAGGGCGAACAGACGCGTGTCATATTTGTTGAGCGTGGTGCCGTCCGGAAATTCCGGGAAGAGTTCGTCCACCGTGTTGTGCCGCGCGATCAAGGGGTTGGCGATCATGGAAAAACCGGGCGGCAGCGTCACCGAGACATAGCCGATGACATTGGTGGAATGGGCCTCGCCGGCGACCAGTCGATAAAAACGATAACTGAATTTGGACGCCTCGGAGTCCACGTAATCCAAGGTTTCCCCAGTGGCAATGTCGGTGGAAATCGAGACCCAATTCTGGAGATCCGTTGACGCGAGAATATTATACTGAGCGCCCTGCTCAACTCGCGTCTTGAATTGAAAAGGGCCGTAAGGAAAACGCTTCGCGGAGCCGAGCGTCGGAGGGGCAATTTGCCCGCTCTTTCCGACATGAGTGCGGACGCTCTTGCTGATTCTTTTTAGAAGGGAATTGATCTTCATCGCACTTTTAGTCGCATCCAGCAACCGCATGAGGTTGGCGTGCTATCCCACTACCTTGCAACGAGATGTTAAGTCAGGAAAATCGGCGGCGCAATCACGGACTTCATCCGAACAGGACATTTTTTTAAGCCTGTTTTTGAAATAAATGGTTTGAGTCTTATTCGCGGAATCCGGTTAATTGGCTCGCTTTTTCAACCTAGATCCGGAACTAAACTTCATGCCACTCACCGCCGCACAGCAACAAGCCGTCGCCGCTGAGGGTAACGTCCTGGTCGAGGCGGGCGCCGGCGCCGGCAAGACCCGCACGCTGGTCGAGCGTTGTCTCCAACGGGTGCTGGACGAGAATGATCCCGTGTCGCTCGACCAGATTCTCATGGTCACCTTCACGGAAGCCGCCGCGACCGAAATGCGGAAGCGCATTCGGGAGGAGCTGGACAAGAAGTCCGCCAACCAGCAGACAAATGAATGGCTGGCCGAACAACTCGCTTTGCTCGACACCGCAAGAATCTGCACGCTGCACAGTTTTTGTCTCCAACTGGTGCGCGAACATTTTCACGAACTTGGGCTGGACCCGCAACTCGTGGTATTGGATGAAGCGCAGTCCCGGCTGCTGGCGGCTGAATCCCTCGACGCCATTCTGCAACGACATTACGGCGGAGAAACCCGTAACGCTGAGGGGGTCCAGCAACTGATCCTCAAGCAAGCTCGCGGTTGGGACACTTCGATTCGCGAATTGGTGTTGCGCGTCCATGAATACACTCAAACGCGCCCCGATCCCGTGGCTTGGTTGCAAAGGCAATCGGCCATGTTCAGTCAATCCGAACCAAGGGAATGGCGAGCCTGGCTGCAAAGTGGTTTGACGGAATGGCGGGCGGCCTGGCTGGACGCATTGCAAACCGCCCCACCGGAAAACGTCAACGCCCAACAATGCCGGGACGCACTGAGAAATTTGCCGGAGAATCCCAATCGCTCGCAAGCTGCGGAAGCCTTGACGCACATTCTTGCGGCAGACGATGTCTGGCCGAACAAGAAGAAGGGTGCGTTTCGCGCCCCGTTGAAAACTTTGTTCGCCGAAGCCGAATTCTTCCAATCGCTGGCTGAAACGGGCGGTGACCGCGATCCGTTGTTCGAGGACTGGATTTGGGTGCGACCTCACATGGCCGCGCTCCTGGATTTGGTGCAGGAATTCACTCAATCCTTCGCCGAAGTCAAACGCGAGCTGGCCGCGGTGGATTTCCACGATCTGGAACAGTTCACTTTGCAACTGCTTTGGGATGCCAACGCAGGCCGACCAACGCCAATCGCACTGAGTTGGCGGCATAAATTACGACTGGTGTTCGTGGACGAGTATCAGGATATCAACGCCGCGCAGGACAAAATCATTCAATGTTTGGGTCGCGAGGGCGCGGCGGCCAATCGGTTTCTGGTGGGCGACGTAAAACAAAGCATCTACCGCTTTCGTCTGGCAGACCCGCACATTTTTCAGAACTACAAAAAGGAATGGACCAAGAGCAATGCGGCCGGCCGGGTCATTCCGCTCAGTGAAAACTTTCGCAGTCATGAAGCGATTTTGGATTTCGTCAACGCCCTGTTCTCCTCGTTGATGCGATCTGAAGTCGGCGGAGTGAATTATGACGAACGGGCGCGGCTGCGTTTCGGTGCGCCAGCCGAACGCCCGGCCCTGTCCACAGCGGCTGATCCCGCGCCGCGCGTCGAGTTGATGCTGCGGTTGACCAGCAAGGAGGAAGCTGACCATGCGGACGCGCCGGACAACGACTCCGCCGATGCCGATGACGTCGCCGACCTTTCGAGCACCGAAACGGAAGGACGCTTCATTGCACTGCGATTGCGCGAATTAACGGAGAAAGCATTTCCGATCTGGGACCGCCGCACCCGAACCCAGAGGGCCATCGAGTGGCGCGACATGGTGATTCTGCACCGTTCCCCTCGAAACAAAGCCGAAAGCTTCGCCAAGGTGTTCGCTCAACTTGAGGTGCCGCTGGAAGCGGCGCGAGGCGGTTTTTTCGACACGACGGAAGTCTCGGACCTGCTCAATCTGCTGTCGCTGCTCGACAATCCGCTGCAAGATGTGCCGGCGCTCGCGGTGCTGCGGTCGCCGTTGGTCGGCTTATCGGTTGATGAACTGGCGGCCATCCGTCTAGCCCAGCCTGCGGGGTGGTTTTGGGGGGCGATGGAAAGGTTTCATCGCGACATCGCAGAATTCAAATCTCAGTTTGCGATGAGCGCGATTGCAGGAGTCGCCCAAACAGCGTGGCCCAAAGTGGACGCGTTTTTGAAATCGCATGGCGCGTGGCGGCGGCTGGCCCGGCAAGGGGCGCTTTCCCATTGTCTGGAAACCGTGCTGGATGAAACCCACTACGAAGATTGGTTGCGGGCACAACCCCGCGGCGAACAGAAGCGCGCGAACGTGCAACGGTTGCTGGCCATGACGCGGCAGTTCGACGAGTTCCAGCGGCAAGGCTTGTTCCGCTTTTTGAAATTCATCGAAGCACAACAAAAGGCCGAAGAGGACCGCGAGCCGGCCGCCGCCGAAACGGGTGACGCGGTTCGTTTGATGAGCATCCACAAAAGCAAAGGGCTGGAGTTTCCGGTGGTCGTGGTCGCCGGGCTGGGCGGCAAGTTTAACTTTGCGGATACGCACGGCGATATCTTGCTGGATGAGGAATTTGGACTTTGCCCGCACGTGCAGCCGCCGGAACGCGAGCAGCGATATCAAAGCCTGCCGTACTGGCTGGCAAGCAAACGCCAGCAGCGGGAAATGCTGGGTGAAGAGCTTCGACTGCTTTACGTGGCGATGACCCGCGCCTGCGACAAATTGATTTTGGCCGGCACGACGACTCGCCAGCGCGCCGAGGTGAACTGGTCGAACGAGCCGGAGCCTCAACTGACGACGCATCAAATCTTGTCGGCGAAACAATACCTCGACTGGCTCGGGCCGCTGTTGCCTCGGCTGACCGGAAACAGCGACTGGCTTGTCGAACCGAGCGGACAGAGTCAGTTCCTTAGCTGGCGCCTGGTGGATTCTGAAGACCTGGCAACGCCGACAAAAAAAACTGCTGAGGACGAAAGCACTTCCCAGCCGGTGAATGCAGTTTCACTTTCCGCGTTGCGGAAACGGCTGGCGTGGCGGTATCCCCACCCGGTTGCGACAAAACAGAAGGCCAAGACTTCTGTGTCGGCCATCCGACGGCGACTGGTGGAAGAGATGGAGGAGGCGCAACCATTATTCAAATTCGAGCGCCGGGCCAATCCAGAATCAGCAATGGGCCGGTTGTCGGCAGCCGAAATTGGGATCGCGCACCATGCTTTTTTGCAATTCATGTCGCTTGGCCTGGTCGGCGACCAGACATCGCTCACACAGGAAGCTGATCGACTGGAGAGGGAACAGGTGCTGACGCCGGAACAGAGGGCGGCTTTGGATCTGGCGGCGCTGGCATCTTTTTGGGAGTCGGAAATTGGTCAAGCGATCCGGGCTGAGACTGGATCGGTTCATCGTGAACTTTCGTTTACTTCGCGCATTCCTCTTAAAGATCTGGCTCACTTGGGACTCGTGCAGGCTGAGCCGGCACCAGTGGAGGAATTTGTCGTCGTGCAGGGAGTTGCCGATTTGGTGGTCCTCCTGCCCGGGGAAATCTGGCTGCTCGATTTCAAAACGGACCGGCTAACCGAAGAGGAACTGGCGGAAAAAGTCCAAGTTTATGAGCCGCAGATTAGGCTCTACGCCCTGGCGCTTGGGCAGATTTACCGGCGCCCGGTTAATGAACGTTGGCTGCACTTCCTCAATTTGAGAAAAACAGTGTGTTGTCCGCCGGTCGAATGCCAGCCGGCATGAAGGTGGATGGCTAAATCAACGGCGGTTGTTCCGTCGGCGATATCGACTCGGCCGTGTTTTCGGCGGAAACGGTGTCATCCAGGAGCTGAGAGTTGCGCATTTTATTGGAAGATGCCGATGCGGAGTCGGAGCTGGCCGCGGGTGAGTGCGACTCCACGGTCGGTTGAAGCGAAACCAATGCAAGCCGAATGAGCTGGCCTTGATAATTATACCCCGTCGCGATCGACTCGGAGACGCACGCATCGGGTGGCACCTTTCCTTGTTCCTCCACGAGCCGGTGCTGCTTTGGGTCAAATGGTTGTCCGGTGGCGGCGACAAATGGGATGAGGCCGATCCGGCGGGACACGTCGTAGCAGGCGTTTTGGAAGTGGCCTAGTTGTTCGACGAGGCTGGGTTGTCCGGAGCGCAGGGCCGCCTGATGCAGCGCATAAACGTGGTCGAGTATCCGCATGAGCACTTGGAGCCAGTCGTTTTCCGCGCGGCGCAACTTTTCGATCTCCAATCGCAGAGTGGCTTTCTCGCTGGAGTTGAACTTTTGCATGAAATCGGTGAACGCGTGCGCTTCGGCGGTCATGCGGTCGGCAATTTCCTTGGCGGCGCAAACGGTTTTGGAAGACTCCTCTTGAACGCGCTGCCATTGGGCTGTCGCACCGCTGATGTGGCTGGCAACGCGATCCAGATTCTGAAGTTGTGCCACAGTTGTCGCCAGTCCGTTGGCTTCGGCAAGCTTGACTGCCGCCCGGTATTCCAGCAAAAAGGGTGTCACTCCCAGAGCGGCGCCCAGCCCAACGGCGACTACACAGAATAGTATTTCCAATGAGCCCATCGGTGATTTACTTTGGTAGTAAACCAAATACGCGACTGCCACCAGCATGGCATCCCCCAAATAGAATGGCCTTTTAACCAAGTTAAGCCCGACTGATTTATTCATTGTCAGGGCGTTAGTTTAGGGAATCAGGCTTATAGTTCAAGGTCTAGGAAACCCGCGGTCACAATGGTTGTCCACCAAATCGTGACAAGCCAGCAAGCGTGGCCGAAAACCTGCAAACGCGTTCCTGCCAGTCTTTATTGGGGCATTCACTTTATTGAGGCATTCAACTCTCAAGAATGACATGGCAGAACAAGTGCTGGCTAGCAATTGGACACAGAGTCGTAAAATGAGACTATCGATACATTCGCATGATCAAATGAAGAAGGATCGGACAATTCCCCGGTTCGTCTCTGAGGTTTCACGCACAGGTTCGGAGATGACATCGTCGAGAATCCCGAGTGCGATGGGATTCCTATCAATGGCCTTGTTAACGCTGACGTACCTGGGCACAATTAATGGCCGAGCGGGACACGATTCAATGGTTTGGCTCCAGTTACCCAAGACTCAGATCATGTTAGTACTCTTGATAAACCCGATAAGCTACTCCATACTTGTGCGAGTGAGAGTTCAAAAAGCCGTTATGCCAGCCGCGCGACCTTTTGCGGGCCAATGATAAACTATGAAACTACCGACACATACTACTTCGAGTGCATTGCGGGGCGCATTCTCCCTGGTTGAAGTAATGGTGGGCGTTCTTGTGCTTGGAATCGTCCTTATCTCCTTGTACGCCGGGTTCGGTTCGGGCTTTTTAGTCATGCAGGTTACACGGGAGAATCTGCGTGCGACTCAAATACTGATGCAACGCATGGAAACCATACGGCTCTACACGTGGGCGCAACTCCATGATACTAATTATTTTCCTCTGACGTTTATTGAGTCATACGGTCCGACGGCCGGAACTAACTCGACCGTTTATACTGGCAAAGTAATTAATGCCGCGGGCAATGTGGCTGTTCCCGGTCCCCCCGACGCGGTTTCCTCTGGCTTGCCCGATGCTTACCGCACCAATATCGCCCTTGTGCGAATCCAGATTACCTGGCCTTCTAGTGGAACGTTGCGTACCCGAGAAATGCAGACGTACGTCGCCCGGTCTGGTATTCAACGCTACATCTACAACTGACAAAACTCTCTTCAAAATCACGGCATGACCCTCCCTCCGATTACATATCTGTCACGCGCAAGGAAATCCCGTTTCGCCATGACTCTTGTTGAAACCGTGATTGCGGTTGGTATTGGCTCGCTGGTGCTCGCCGTAATCGCAACATTTTCCATATACAGTGGGCGTAACTTTGCTTCCATGGGAAATTATGTGGAACTCGACAATGCCAGTCGCAAGACGCTGGATCAAATGATTCGAGAAATTCGGGGAACCACAGGGTTGACTGCGTTCCAAACGAATCGGCTGGCGTTCTTGGATTCCGACGGAACCAGCCTAATTTACACCTATGACCCGGCGCAAAAGACTTTGACTCGCTTCAAACCGACGTCAACCAACACCCTTCTAACGAATTGTGTCTCGCTGCAATTCGGCATTTACCAGCGCACCCCGCAAACCGGCGGCGGCGGGTTCGTTGCCACCACCAATCCGGTCACTTGCAAATTGGTTGACCTGACCTGGAAATGTGTCCGAACCAATTACCTGAGCACGCGACTCAACACTGAAAGTGTGCAGACCGCCAAAATCGTGATCCGTAACAAACACTAACATATATTTATGAAGATCTATTTCTGCAAACAATCTCGACTTGGCGGTAGCGTTCTCATGATGACGATGATCGTGACGACTATCGTCGGAATTGCACTGGCGAGTTACCTTTACTTGATCCGCTTTCAAAATATTTCCGTTGTCCATTCTCAAGCATGGAACGCTTCGCTAGCCGTGGCAGAAGCAGGCGTCGAAGAGGCTTTGGCCCAACTGAATTCCGGCGTCAAAATCGGGCTTCCCCTGAATTGGAGTGGCAACGGGTGGATACAATCCGGCTCCAACTATGTTGCGCCTCAACGCGCGCTCGGGAGCAGCTATTACAACGTCAAAATCTTGCCGGGAAGCACGGCGGTGATTTACTCCACCGGTTATACGGCCGTCACATATTCGGGGGTTACGGCTGCCCGCGTCGTCAGGGTTACAGCCACCAACCAGTCTTTGTTTTCGGTTGCCATGGCCGCGCAAAAAACGATCGATTTGATTGGCAACGACATAGCGATTGATAGTTACGATTCCACGGATTCACGATACAGCACAGGCGGGTATTACGATCCTACCAAGAGCCGAGACCATGCTGACGTGGCCACCAACAACGGACTGACCAACTCGTTCAGCGCCGGCAATGCCAATATTAAGGGACGTATCCGCACCGGGCCGAGTGGCAGCCCTTCCATCGGCCCGAATGGAAGTGTCGGCAGTTCCGCCTGGGTGGACGGCGGAAACAAGGGCATTGAGAATGGCTGGTTCAGCGATGACTTCAATTACCAATTCCCCGATGTCGATCCTCCTTTCGCTCCGGGAAGCGGCGCAACCCCGAAGGGTGGTATCTATAACGGCACAAATTACACCTACATTATGGGCACAGATAATTACTCGCTGTCCACTCTGAGCATGAAGACTGGAGACAAAATGCTGGTTGCCGGTGACGCCGTCTTATACATCACCGGAAATGTTACAATGTTGGGCTCGGCCGAAATAATCGTGGCCCCAGGAGCAAGCATGAAATTCTACGTTGGAGGCGCCAGCGCGGATGTTACGCTGGTTAATACTGCCGGCAGTCCTTTTGCTTTTCAGTATTATGGCCTGCCGTCCAACACCAGCCTAACATGGGGTGGTAATGACGAATACGTCGGGACAGTCTATGCGCCGAGCGCAACCTTCACAATGGGTGGTGGTGGTAATAACATTCGCGACTTTCAGGGTAGCTGTGTAGCCGGAGCAGTTAAAATGAACGGACATTTTAACTTTCATTATGACGAAAGCCTCGCCCGAAACGGACCTTCCCTTGGGTACGTCGCTAGTTCCTGGTCGGAGTTATGAACAGTTAACATGCAAGCGCGATTGTCTCAACAGCGGAAGAAACCCGAAGCTTCCAACCGATCGATCGCGAATGCCTTGGGACGAGTCGGAGTGCGATCTCGAACAGGATTCACCCTTGCGGAGATTGTCATTGCCATGGCAATCACCGGCATCTCACTGGCGGGGATTGTTGCCGGTCATATCTTCGCCTCACGGTAGGCGGAGTGGTCTGCTTATTCGCTGGCCGCCCAAGCCCTGGCAACACAACGGCTGGAGCAAGTCCGGGCCGCAAAGTGGACCTTCGACAACAATTTCCTGACCCCCCCTTCAAAATGCCGCCGGCCACTCCGGCCTTCCATGTGCTGATTCGCGGAGAGTGGGCGGTTCTGGGCAAGGACCCGTCCGGCTAACCGCACCGGCAAGCTTCGCCATCGCGATCGCGCTTTCTGCTCGACTCCCGAAGTTCGACCCTCGACAAATAGGCGCGTGCGCACCTGCGTCATTTTCAACCCGACCGCCAAGGGTGACAAGGCCCGGCGATTTCGACGGCAACTCGACACCCTCCAGACCGGGTGCACCTTCAAATTGACCCAGGCGGCGGGAGACGCGCGCCATCTGGCAGCGGAAGCGGTCCGCGAAAACTTTGACACCGTCGTCGCCGCGGGAGGCGACGGCACTTTCAACGAAGTCCTCAACGGCATCGGTGATGAACCCGGCGCTTTTGATCGTGTTCGGCTTGGCCTGTTCCCGCTGGGAACAATGAATGTGGTGGCGAAAGAACTGGGTATTCCCATCCAACCCGAATTGGCCTGGCAAACCCTCCAGCAAGGTCGCGAAACGGCGATCGATCTTGCCACCGTGGAATTCACCGCGAACGGCGCGCCGGCGCGCCGGTATTTCGCCCAGTTGGCCGGTGCCGGCCTGGACGCACGCGCCATTGAACAGACCAGTTGGGCCTTGAAAAAAAAGATCGGCCCGCTGGCTTATGTGGTCGCCGGCTTGAAGGCGCTGCTGGGCGAACAATCCCGAATCACCGCAACCAACGGCGCCCAATCCGTCACCGGCGAACTGGTGTTGATTGGCAACGGGCGATTTTATGGCGGCAAGTTCGCCATCTTTCCAGAGGCCGATCTGCGCGATGGCTTGCTCGAGGTCTGTGTATTCCCGCACGTCAACTGGCTGGTGCTGGGCTGGTGCGCGCTGCCTTTGCTGACGTGGGGTTTGCTCCCTGAAAAGGCGGTTCGCCGATTCCGATGGGAAAAACTCACCCTGACCACCCCATCCAGCGCCCATTTCCAATTGGACGGAGAACTGGTTGGAAATCTGCCCGCCACTTTTTCCCTGCAACGCAACAAGCTGCGCGTGCTGGTGCCTTGATTGCTATCCTCCGATCACGGCTTTGTTTTCCCGACTGCCCGGAAGATCGCGGCAGTTCACTGCCCGGGCGGCGGGGCTTTTTCGATCGCCTTCTTGGTCTGCTCGATCAAGTCGTTGACCAGTTTTTTCTGCGATTCCGTGAGGGCGGAATTACTCGAAAGCTTGTCCAATTCCACGAGCGCCTCCGGAAATTGCCCGTAGCGAAAGAATCGCTTTAGCGAAGAAATGTTGCCTTGCACGTCCGGACCGGCGCTGGCGAACTCGGCATCAAACTTCGTCCAGTCCACCTGGATGCCATGGTACGCTTGAGCGGATTGTTTTGCTTGATCCGTCTTGTTGCAGGCCGCCAGACCCAGCAGGCACGACGTGAGGACCAGAAAAAACACTTTTGTGGTTTTCATTTTGCGAGGGTTCAAAATTGACCGGGTTTCCGGGTGGAATGGTCCATCAGCCAATAAACATCCTTGTTGTTCGGGGACAAAACATTCAGGCCAAAAAGCCTCCCGATGGGAGGCGTTGTTCTAGAGTCAGTCCATTTATGGATTTCCGCGTGGCCATCCACAAAGGAAAGTCCACCTGCCCCACCATGATAACTGCCGGGAAAATCGATCATTACCGACTGAGTGGGCTTATCGGGCCAGCCATTCATGCTGGTACACCATTCACCGTCATTGATGCTATCGCACCGCTCATCCACAAATACGATGGTCTTCGAAGGTCCCGGCGCTACGGCGTCGCCCATTTTCTTGTACTTCGTGTAGCCGGCGCACCCGGTAAAGCCATCAGCGTCGGCACCGTTAAACCAACTGAGCATCGACATGCTACGCACTCGCGGAAAGGATTGTCCCTTGTAAGGCCCGGTTCCAGCGAGACAGGGATATTTATCATCCCCCGGACACCGCCAGATGCCGGTATTGTTCCCACAGTACGGCCACAAAGGACTTTTCTTTATGGTGACTTCGGCATCCCAATTGGCTTGGTTGCCGCCATCGTTGCGGGGATTTCCACTCCAACTCATATCATTCACCGGCATCCAGTCGCCCGGATTCCTCCATGCCGCCGGCACCCGATCAGAGTTGTCGTCCACGTAGAATCTCCACGCCAGCATGAGTTGCTTGTCATTATTCATACATTGAACGGCTTGCGCCTTGAGCTTGGCTTTACCCAAGACGGGCAGCAACAAGCCGGCGAGAATGGCAATGATCGCTATGACCACCAATAATTCAATCAAGGTAAACCCGCGGCGGGGAAACCGCGGCGGCGACAAGGAGTGGTTGCTTGCACACTTGAATGTTTTCATAAGAAATATCCCGCCAATTTCTTGCCTGATGGTTCTACCCACACCTTATTCATTTTCCGCGTGGCCGTCAACAGCTTCCAAATGAGAGCCAACACGGCCAACCGAAGCGCGGCGGAGGACAACAAACCAAGGTTTCTAATTCAGTCATTGGTTAGATTGATCGATCCCAGGATGGCATAAAACCATTCACCGCGTAAGTGTGCGTTTGACCGCACACCTCCCCTTCTCTTACGAAGGGAGTGGCGCGGAAACATTTATCCCGTGGCGCAGACAGTAAGCCGCGTTTCGCACGTACTTTTCGGCGGAGTTTCGTAGCTCGCTGATTTCCTTGGGCGTCAAGGCGCGCACAACTTTTGCCGGAGAACCCAGCACCAGCGAGCCGGGTGGAATCTGGGTTCTTTGCGTCACCAGACTGTTGGCGCCGATCAACGATTGGCTTCCGATATTTGCGCCGTCCAAAATGGTCGCGCCCATCCCGATCAGCACTTCGTCGCCCACCGTGCAGGCATGCACGATGGCCAGATGCCCAATCGTAACGTAATTCCCGATGAGGCAGGGTAACTCATCTTCCACATGAATCATGGCATTGTCCTGGAGATTCGAATGGTGGCCGAGGACGATGCGGTGGATGTCGCCTCGCGCGACGGCGTTATACCAGACGCTGGAATGGTCACCCAATGTCACGTCGCCCAGCACCGCGGCTCCCCGCGCAATGTAAACCCCCTGGCCAAGCACGGGGTTCTTTCTCAAGAAAGCATCAAACTGTGCATCAAGGTCGCCCATGCACTGGTTAAAACAGGATTGCCGGCTTGTTCCAACAAAAAAACCCCGCCGGCAATTCGCCCGGCGGGCTGCATTGTTTCAGTTCCTCCCCAATTTATCGGCAAACCCGGTAATGCGGCCGGCCTCCATGATAACCTCCGTAGTAGTGGCGCGGATAGCAACCCCCGAATCCGAAACTGAACGAGACGACCGGCGCCGGTCGAACATAAACCGGCGGAGGATAGACTACCACTGGCGCAGGCGAGGCATACACGACTGGCGGTGGAGCGTAGTAAACCGGCGGAGCTGGCGGGTAATACGTGGGGGCATAATAACCCGGACGATAGTCAATCGCATTGGCGATGATCGATGCCGCCGCAATACCCGTCAGCACTTTGCCAGCGGTGGCCCATTCCCGATCCCCAGCCGAGGCGGTCTGAATGTTCGTTCCGGCAAAGGCCAGCAGCGTGACGGCTAAAATAATCTTTTTCATAATTTGCCTTTCGTGTTTGATTATGATGTCATACTAACTGCCAACAAGGGTTTCGACTGGATGAGTTGATTATTATTCAAAAAGAAACTATCGGCAATCAGGCCAGCTAACTATGAATAAATCTGCAGGCCAGCCTTCGATTCCTCCGCGCCGACGTATTCCACGAGCTTTCAAGGATTTAACCCCGACCAAGGCCTTCAACCCGCGCACCTTCTTCCATGAAATGGTGTGGAAAGCCTGGTTGACCCCGCGCATCGGTCAGCACAAGCGCCCGGAATTTCCCAAACTGACTCACGGTCAGGTGGCACTGACTTGGATCGGCCACGCTTCGTTTTTGGTGCAGTTCACCAACTTAAACGTCCTGATCGATCCGAACTTTGCCAACTGGCTTTTCCTTTTGAAACGCATCAAACGCTCCGGCTTGAAGATTGGCCACCTCCCTCCGATTGATCTTGTCCTCCTGACACACGCGCACTTTGACCATTTTCATAAACCAACGCTCCGCCGTCTGCCGCACCCGAAAATCGGCATCATGCCGTGGGGCGTCGGCGACCTCGCGCACGATCTCGGGTTTGAGCGCATCATCGAGCTTGAGTGGTGGGAAAGTTTTTCGCGGGGCGATTGGAAAGTCACATTGACTCCATGCAAACATTGGGGGGCGCGCGTCTTGCGCGATGAGCATCGCGGCTACGGCGGCTTTATTTTGGAGCACCAGGGCCGGCGGATTTACCACGCCGGCGACAGCGCCTACTTCGACGGTTTCAAACAAATCGGCGAACGCTGCCCACCGGAAATTGCCCTGTTGCCCATCGGCGCCTACCACCCGGAATCCTTTCGCAACGTTCACATGGGACCGGACGAAGCGGTGAAGGTATTTCGCGACTTGCGCGCCAAATGGCTCGTGCCGATGCACTACGGCACGTTCAAACTTTCCTTCGAAGCGATGGACGAACCGCCCCGCTGGCTGCGCGAAATCGCCCACCGCGACGGCATCACTCATCACCTGAAAATCCTCGAAGAAGGAACGCCGGTGATTTTTTGAGCAAAGTCACGAGCGTCTTGTCATCGGCTGGCGAAGCATCCTAAAGCTAGTTCCCTGACGGAGCGCCGCTCAACGAGTTTGAATCCACCTCCTCGCCTTCTCCGCCAGCTTGTCGAACGCGGTCACGCAGAGTTCGAGGTGTTCTTCCTTCGTGTCCTCGATCTTGTTGTGGCTGATGCCGTGCAGACTTTGGACAAACATCATCACGGTGGGCACCCTCGCGCGCGCAACTTCGGCGGCGTCGTGCAACGGGCCGCTCGGCAGGCGATGCGATTGGCCACAGGTCTCGCGGATGGCTTCGTCGCACAGCGCGATGAGTTCGTCGTTGAACGGGCGCGGGTCAATTTGCCAGAGGCGTTCCCAGGAAACATTCACGTTGCCTTCCTTCGCGAAGCGTTCGCTTGCGTCCCTTGCGTCCTTTAACATTTTCGCCAGTGCAGCCGCATCGAGATGGCGCTGGTCGAGCGTGATACGGCTTTCCTCGACCACGCTCGTCACGATGCCGGGTTTGGTCGTGCACGAACCGATGGTGCAAACGCCGCCGTTGCTGCGCTCGGCGATGCGATAGATTTCCAGACTCATCTTCGCGGCGGCGAGGAAGGCGTCTTTGCGGCGGTTCATCGGCGTGCTGCCAGAGTGCGCGGCCTGGCCGTGAAACGTGATAGCATGTCTTTCCACCCCAAATGTGCCGAGCACCGCGCCGAGCGGCAGATCGAGGTCCAGCAACACCGGGCCTTGCTCGATGTGCAATTCCAGATACGCGGCGGCGTTCTTGAGTTCCTTGCCGCTGTCCTTCACGCGCTCGAAATCTATGCCCACTTCGCGCAGCGCGTCAGGCAGATGGAGGCCGTCCTTGTCCTTTAAGCCGCGCGCTTCGTTCATATCCAAATTGCCGGAACAGGCAGACGAGCCGAACAAACTTTTTCCGAATCGAGCGCCTTCTTCATCGGCCCAATCCACGAGGCGCACGGTGACCGGTGGCTTGCCATGATATTGCGCGTTGATGCGCCGGAGAATCTCGACGCCCGCCATCACGTTAAGACAACCATCAAGCCAACCGCCATTCGGCACCGAATCAATATGGCCACCGATGAGCAGACACTTTTCTGATTCGCCGCGCAGCGTGCACCAAGTGTTGCCCGCCGCGTCGTTGTGAATCTCCAGCGGCAGCCCGGCAACTTTTGAGCGCAGAAACTCCCGCGCCTTGAGCCAGGTCTTGGTGAACGCGACGCGTTGCGCGCCGTTCTCGTCGCTGGTGAGGGCGCGGAGTTCCTTGAGTTCAGCGACGGTGCGTTTGGGATTCAGCAGCCTGCTCATGCGGTCAGAATTTTCTTGTAGCGAACCCACTCATCACGGACGTATCATGTGCCGCTGAGATAAAAAAGAAAGGCAAACCTATGCCAACACTTGCCACGACAGTTGACGGGCTCAAGCTCCCGAATCCCTTCGTCATCGGTTCGGGCCCGCCCGGCACGAACCTCAACGTCATCACCAAGGCGTTTCGAGAAGGCTGGGGCGCGGTCATTGCCAAGACCATCAGCCTCGACGCCTCCAAAGTCGTCAACGTCACACCGCGTTACGCAAAACTCCTCGCCTCCAGCGGCGAAGTCATCGGCTGGGAAAACATCGAGCTGATCAGCGACCGACCGTTCAAAATCTGGATCGAAGAATTCAAGAAGTGCAAAGACAAGTTCCCGGACCGTGTGCTCATCGCATCCATCATGGAGGAATACAACAAGAATGCGTGGATTGAAATCGTCGAACGCTGTCAGGACGCCGGCGTGGATGCGTTCGAATTGAATTTTTCCTGCCCGCACGGTCTTCCGGAACGCAAAATGGGCGCGGCCATGGGCGAAAACCCGGAAATCCTCCGCGAAGTAGTCGGGTGGGTGATGCGCGCCGCGACGAAACCGGTGTGGGCGAAGATGACGCCCAACGTGACGCACATCGAAGACCCGAGCCGCGCGGCGTTGCGCGCCGGTGCTACCGGTATCAGCGCCATCAACACCATTCGCAGCGTGATGGGCGTGAACCTCGAAACACTTCGCCCCGAACCCAGCGTGGAAGGCTACACGACGCCGGGTGGTTATTCCTCGAAGGCGGTGCGGCCCATCGCGCTGCGGATGGTCCTGGAAATCGCGCAGCTCATCCGCAAGGAATTTCCGAAACGCTCACTCTCTGGTCTCGGTGGAATCGAGAGCGGCAGCGACGCGGCACAATTCATTTTGCTGGGCGCGGACACGGTGCAAGTCTGCACCGGCGTGATGAAGTTCGGTTACGAATGTGTGAAGCCGATGTGCGATGAACTGCTCGCGTTCATGGCCAAACACAAGTTCGAAACGCTTGCCGACTTCAAAGGAAAAAGTCTCGATTATTTCACCACGCACGCCGACCTCGTAAAACGCCAGGCCGAACGCAAGGCCGCGCAAAAAGCCGCCGCCGCAGCCAAGGTTGTCAAGAGCGACGGCGAGTGGAGCGGTGACGACTTTGTGAAACAATCCGCCGCGCTGGCAAGGTGAGAAAACTTAAACGCAAAGACGCCATGCATGAAAGATTTGTCTTTGCGCCTTTGCGTTAAAAAATTATGGCAACAACTCTCGAACCGTGCCCGAATTTCATCGGCGGCGAATGGCTTCAGCCAAAAGTCGCCGGCACGCCTGTCTTTAATCCGTCCATCGGCGAAACCATCGCGGAATGTCCCATCGGCACGGCGGCTGACGTGAACGCCGCCGTCGAAGCCGCGCACGCCGCGTTTCCCGCATGGATGGAAACACCGCCCGTCGAGCGCGTGCGGATTTTGTTCAAGTTCAAGGCGCTTCTCGAAGAAAACCTTGAAGACCTTGTTCGCTGGAACACGCGCGAGCACGGCAAGACGCTCGTCGAGTCGCGCGGCGACGTGAAGCGTGGCATCGAGATGGTCGAATTCGCGTGCGGCGTGCCGTCGCTGCTGATGGGCGAGGTGTTGGGGAACATCGCCCGCGGCATTGATTGCGAGTCCATCCGCCAGCCGCTTGGTGTGTGCGTTGGCATCACCCCGTTTAATTTCCCGGCGATGGTGCCGTTGTGGATGTATCCCGTCGCCATCGCCTGCGGTAACACGTTCGTCCTCAAGCCGAGCGAAAAAGTGCCGCTCACCGCCATCAAGATCGCGAAGCTGCTGGAAAAGGCCGGGCTGCCAAAAGGCGTGTTGAATATCGTCCATGGCGGACGCGAGTGCGTCGATGCGCTGCTCACGCATCCCAAGGTGAAGGCGATTTCCTTTGTCGGCTCGACGCCCATCGCGCGCTACATCTACGAGACCGGCACGAAGCACGGCAAACGCGTCCAGTCCAACGGCGGCGCGAAAAATTACGTCATCCTCATGCCGGATGCCGACGTGGAAAATTCCACGCGCGGCGTCATCGAAGCTGCGTTCGGCTGCGCGGGCGAGCGTTGCATGGCCGGCTCAACGGCCGTCGTCGTGGGCGGCGCGGAGAAAACCGTTTTGCCCACGCTCATCGAAGCCACGCGCAAAATCAAAGTCGGCCCGACCGACCGCGAGAAACAGCCGGACATGGGCGCCGTCATCACGCGGCAGCATTGCGACCGCGTGCTGGAATTGATCGAAGCCGGTGTGAAGGAAGGAGCGAAGATTCCGGCGGACGGTCGCGGCGTGAAAGTCAGCGAAGCCCCCAACGGCTTTTTCGTCGGCGCGACGATTCTCGATCAAGTTCAACTTGGCATGACCGTGGCCAAGGAGGAGGTTTTCGGCCCGGTGCTGAACGTGATGCACATGGAGGATCTGGACGCTGCCATCGAACTCGCCAACAAATCGCCCTTCGGCAACGGCTCTTCGATTTTCACCCGCAACGGCAAGGCCGCGCGCGAGTTCAAGCATCGCATCCGGTGCGGCATGGTCGGCATCAACATCGGCGTGCCTGCTTCAATGGCTTGGTTTCCGTTCAACGGCTGGAACGATTCGTTCTTCGGCGACCTGCACATGCAGGGCAAGGAAGGTGTGCAGTTCTTCACGCAACTCAAGGTGACGACGAGCCGCTGGTTCAGCTACGGCGAGGGTGACCTCTGGCATCGCGAGCCGCACAAATAATCTTCTCGAAATCCTCCCGGCCGGGATTAAAGTAATTACGTATGAGCACGCGGGACGCGCTGATTCAGGAACTTATGAAACAGCCCGAGGAAGTGCTGCGAGAGGTGCGGCGCTATCTCGCTTCTGTCGTCGAGCATCAGACGCACAACGGTAACGGCGCGGGGGCAACCACGACGTGGCCGGAAGGCTATTTCCAACGAACTGCCGGCGCGTTTGCCAACGAACAGTTCGAGCGTCCGTCCCAACTGCCGTTTGAAAATCGCGAGGAGTGGTGATGGCCTGGCTGCTCGACACCAACGCGTGGATCGTTTACCTGAAAACACCGCAGTCTCCCATCCGCACTCGCCTTCAAACGCTGCGGCCGTCCGATCTGGTTCTTTGCTCCGTTGTCAAAGCTGAACTGCTTCACGGTGCTGAGAAATACGGCAACCGCGAGCGACGACTTGGCATTCTTCGCGAATTGTTTGCTCCTTACGCCTCGCTTCCTTTCGATGACGCTGCGGCGGCTCAATACGGGCAGATGCGCCATGAGTTGGAAGTCGGCGGCAATGTCATCGGTCCGAATGATCTGATGATTGCAGCCATTGCACTCGCGAACAACCACACCTTGGTCACGCACAATACTGCGGAGTTTTCGCGTGTGCCTGGACTCGCGCTTGAAGATTGGCAATAACGGAGGCAACACCAAAGCCTATGTCGCTCCTCATCAAGAACGGTGAAATCGTCACGGCCAGCGAACGATACGTCACCGATATCTTTTGCGACGGCGAAACCATCAGAGCTATGTGTCCAGACATTCAGCCGCCGCGCGGCGCGGAGGTGATTGATGCGAAAGGCAAGTTCGTTTTCCCCGGCTTCATTGACCCGCACGTCCACATTTACCTGCCGTTCATGGGCACGTTCTCGAAGGACGATTACGTGACCGGCAGCCAGGCCGCGCTCGTCGGCGGAACGACGACGCTCATCGAAATGTGCTGCCCGTCGCGCAAGGACGATGCGCTGGAGAGCTTTGAGTTGTGGATGAGCCAGGCCGTCGGCAAGTCCGCGTGCGATTTCTCGTTCCACATGGGCGTGACGAAGTTCGATGACAAGTCCGACAAGCAACTGCGCGAGATCGTGAAGCGCGGCATCAGCTCGTTCAAAATCTTCCTCGCCTACAAAGGGGCGTTCGGCGTGGACGATACGGAGCTTTACCGCACGCTCAAGCTGGCGAAGGAACTTGGCGTCATCGTTACCGCGCATTGCGAAAACGAAACGCTCGTGGCCGAGCGCTCGAAGGAATTGCTCGCCGCAGGCAAGACCGATCCCGGCCAGCATCACGAGAGCCGTCCGCCCGCCGTCGAGGCTGAGGGCGTGCACCACTTGATGACCTTCGCCGAACTCACCGGCGCGGCGACTTACATCGTCCACCTGAGTTGCAAGGAAGCGCTCGACCAAGCCATCGCCGCGCGGCAACGTGGCGTGCGCGTCACGGTCGAGACGCTCATCCAGTATCTCACGCTCGACAAAACCTACGCGGAGTTGCCGAAGTTCGAGGGCGCGAAATTCGTCATGTCCCCGCCGCTGCGCGACAAGCGGAATCAGGAAATTCTCTGGAACGGTTTGCGCGACGGTCTCGTGCAAACCGTCGCCACCGACCACTGCCCGTTTGATTTCAAAACGCAGAAGCCGATGGGCAAGGACGACTTCACGAAAATCCCCAACGGCATCCCGTCGCTCGAAGAACGCATCAACCTGCTTTACACCTACGGCGTGAAGGCGGGGAAGATTGACCTGCACACGTTCGTGAACGTCGCCAGCACGCAGGTCGCGAAGACGTTCGACCTGTTCCCGCGCAAAGGCACGATCCAACCCGGCGCGGACGCCGACCTCGTGGTGTTCGACCCGGACTATCGCGGCAAAATCTCCGCCAAGACGCAGCACATGAACGTGGACTACAGCGCGTTTGAAGGTTGGAAGATAGAGGGCCGCCCCAGCGTCGTCACCGTGCGCGGGCAAGTCGCCGTGCGCGACGGCAAATTCGTCGGCAAGCTTGGCCACGGGAAATTCCTCCAGCGCAAGCCAAATCATTTTTGAATTCGTAGCAGCCGACGTGAGGAGGCTCTGATCTCTTTCGCTTTCAATTTGAGCCTCGTTACCTCGGCTGCTACGAATTCTTGATGAACCGACTGGAATTTCAGGTGTTGGCCATCAACCCGTTTGTAGCTAATCTATTTCCATGCAAACCGCCGTCGGCGAGGTTTCGTGGGAAAGAATGATTCGAGCTGTGGAAAGAGTTCGCGAACGATTACGCCGGACCGTAGCTGCCCTTGAAGCGGCAGGCGTGCCTTACGCGCTGGCCGGCGGCAACGCCGTCGCCGCGTGGGTTTCTCGGGTGGACGAGGCGGCAGTGCGCAATACCCAGGATGTTGACATTCTTCTGCGTCGCTCCGATTTGCCGGCGGCAATCGCTGCGATGGCCAAGGCCGGTTTTTTCCATCGGCACGTCAAGGGCATCGATATGTTTTTGGACGGCCCGAACGCGAAGGCGCGCGACTCCGTTCACGTCGTTTTTGCCGCGGAAAAAGTCCGGCCCGAATCGCTCGCGCCGTCGCCGGATATTACCGAGTCCGAAGCCACGGAAACCTTTCGTCTGGTGACTCTTGACGCGCTGGTCCGAATGAAGCTCACGGCATTTCGTGACAAAGACCGCACTCACTTGCGCGATCTCATCGAGGTTGGATTGGTTGATGCCAACTGGGTCAGCCGACTGCCTTCCGAATTGGCAGTTCGGCTGCAAAACCTGTTGGACACACCAGAGGGATGATGAGCCGTGGCGATTCGCTATCCTCACCGAATTCAAACTGCTGTTGATCTATGCCAATCAAATTCTCCGTCGTCGGACTCCCGGAAATAAAACCCGGCAAGCACAACGTCAAAGACCCGCGGCTGGATCAGGCGGACAAGCTGGTCGAAGCCGACAAGAAAACTTACGCGCAGGTGGACGTCGTTGGCGCGGAGGACGCCTTGACCGCCGACGCCGTGCTCGCGTCGCGCGAAGGACACGTGGACCTGATCCTTCAGGACTTGGAGTTTGTGGAGACGCGCTTGAGCCGCGACCCGGCGGAACCAGAAAAGTCGGTGCTAACCAAAGTCAAAAGCCTGCTGGAGAACGAGAAGTCTGTTTTTAGCAGCGGACTGAAACCGGAGGAGTTGCAGGCCATCGCCGCGCACAGTTTTTCGACCAACAAACCGATCATCGTGGCCGAACTCGATGAGTCGGCTGAACCGGACAAATTGATTTTGCGCGCGTTTCGCGAGAGCGGCTATATCAGCTTTCTGACCGTCGGCGGCAAAGAGAATCGCGCCTGGCCGATTCGTCAAGGCATGAGCGCGTGGGAAGCTGCCGGCTCGATCCACTCCGACCTGCAGAAAGGATTCATTCGCGCCGAGATCATCAGCTTCGACGATTTTGTTCAGGCTGGCGGTGAGACGCAGGCCAAACGCGCGAACAAGCTGCGACTCGAAACAAAGAACTACATCATGCAGGATTACGACGTGACAAATTTCAGGTTCAACAAGTAGCCGCCGTCACTTCCATCCAACTTGGAACAACTTCGAGGCAATTTTTGAAACTCGTCTCAGCCAGTGTTTTTTATCCGTGTCAACCCGTGTTCATTCGTGGCTTAATTCCGCCCGTATGAACCCAATCGAAGCTGGCCTCACGGAAAGCCAGTTGGACGAACTCAAGCAAAGCACGCTCTTCAATGCCGACCTCGCGCCCGTGCCGCAATCGCGGCGAAAGTGGGGCATGTTAAGCTTCGCCGCGCTGTGGATTTCCATGTCGGCGTGCATCCCCACTTACATGCTCGCGTCGGGACTTATCAGTGGCGGAATGAACTGGTCACAAGCCATCCTCACGATATTTCTTGGCAATGTCATCGTGCTCATCCCGATGGTGCTCAATGCGCACGCGGGAACGCTTTACGGAATTCCGTTTCCGGTTTATTGCCGCGCGTCGTTCGGAACGCTGGGCGCGAACATCCCGGCGCTGTTGCGGGCGCTCGTGGCGTGCGGCTGGTTCGGCATTCAAACCTGGATTGGCGGCGAAGCGATTTACAAAATCTGCGTCACGATTTTCAAGCTGCATCCCGAACCGGCGTCGAACTGGCTTGGCATCACCGGAGGACAATTCTTTTGCTTCCTGTTCTTTTGGGGCGTCAACATGTGGGTCATCTACCGCGGCATCGACACCATCCGCTGGTTGCTGAACATCAAGGCGCCGTTGCTCATCGCGCTCGGACTGCTGTTCCTGTTTTGGGCGTATCGCAAAGCCGGCGGATTCGGGCCGATTCTGTCGCAACCGTCGCAATTCGATCCCGGCCAGCCGAAGGCCGGGGAATTCTGGAAATATTTTTTCCCGGCGCTGACTGGCATGGTTGGGTTTTGGGCGACACTCTCGCTGAACATCCCCGATTTCTCGCGCTACGCGAAGACGCAGCGCGACCAGGTCATCGGCCAAGCGCTCGGTTTGCCGCTGACAATGGCATTGTATTCGTTCATCGGCGTCGCGGTTACATCGGCGACCACGATCATCTTCGGCAAGACAATTTGGGATCCAGTGGACGTGCTGACGCATTTCGAGAACCGCACGTTGCTGGTGTTTGCGATGTTCGCGTTATGCCTCGCCACGCTGGCGACGAACATCGCCGCCAATGTCGTCAGCCCGGCGAATGATTTCTCTCATCTCGCGCCGAGGAAAATCTCCTTCCGGACCGGCGGTTTCATCACCGGCGTGCTTGGCATCTTGATGATGCCTTGGAAACTGCTCGCGAACCCGGACAGCTACATCTTTCAATGGCTGGGTGGGTATGGCGCGCTGCTCGGCCCGGTCGGAGGAATTCTCATCGCCGACTATTTCGTTTACCGCCGCCGGAAACTGAATCTCGCCGCGCTTTACAAGTCTGATGGCGAGTACCGTTTCACGAATGGATTTAGCTACGTGGCGATTATCGCGTTTGTCGTCGCGGTGTTGCCCAGTCTGCCAGGTTTTCTGGTGAAAGTGCATCGGCTCGACCCGGCGCGCCTCTCCCCATTTCTCGTGAGCTTGTTCGACTACGCATGGTTCATCGGGTTCACGTTGGCATTTACACTTTACCTCGCGTTGCGCAAACTGGCGCCGAGAGCTTGACCTGATTACACCAAATGAAAACGCCAACCCTGCCTCCTACGAATCACAAGCCACAAAAATACACCGGCCCGTCCGCTGCCGAAGTTCTGGCACAACGGAAACAATTTCTGAACCCGGGCATCTTCCTCTACTACAAACAGCCGCTCATGCTCGTCGAGGGCAAGATGCAATACATCTGGGACGACCAGGGCAAGCGTTATCTCGACGGCCTCGGCGGCATCGTCACCATCAGTGTCGGGCATTGCCATCCGCACGTGGTGGCGGCGGCGACGAAGCAGAACGAAACGCTGCAACACTCAACGACAATTTATCTGCATCCAAACGTCGGCGCGTTTGCGGAAAAGCTCGCGTCAAAACTGCCCAGCGATCTCAAGCTGTGTTACTTCGTGAATTCCGGTTCAGAGGCGAACGATCTGGCGCTGCTCATGGCGCGCGCTTACACAGGCAACTACGACGTCATTGCGTTGCGCAATGCGTATCACGGCGGCAATGCGTCGGGCATGGCCGTCACGGCACACAGCACGTGGAAATACAACGTGCCGCACAGCTTCGGCGTGCATCACGCCATCGCGCCGTATCCCTATCGCGGGCCGTACGGCTATGATGATGCGGACGCGGGCAGGAAATATGCGGACGACGTGAAGTCGTTGATTGATTACGCCACGCCGGGTAAGGTGGCGGCGTTCATCGCGGAATCCATCCAGGGCGTCGGTGGATTCGTCGAGTTTCCGCAAGGTTATCTCAAGCGCACGTATGAACACATCCGCGCGGCGGGCGGCGTTTGCATTGCAGACGAAGTGCAAACGGGCTTTGGCCGCACGGGCACGCATTTCTGGGGCTTCGAAACGCAGGGCGTGATACCCGACATCGTCACGATGGCGAAGGGCATCGGCAATGGCTGTCCGCTCGCGGCCGTCGTCACCACGGCGAAGATTGCGCAGTCGCTCACGGGCAAAGTTCACTTCAACACGTTCGGAGGAAATCCGGTCGTCACCGCGATCGGCAAAGCCGTGCTCGAAGTTATCGAGAAGGAAAAGTTGCAGGAGAACTCCCTCAAGCAAGGCACGCGCATCAAGGATGGTTTGGAGAAATTGAAGGCGAAATATCAAATCATCGGCGACGTGCGTGGCAAGGGCTTGATGCTGGGCGTGGAGATGGTGAAAGACCGCACGACCAAAGAGCCGGCGAAGGCCGAGTGCTCCGCCGTGCTTGAACATGCGCGCGAAATGGGCTTCTTGCTCGGCAAAGGCGGTTTGTGGGGACAGACGATTCGCTTTGCGCCGCCGATGTGCATCACGCCGGCCGACGCGGATTTCATCGTCGAGGTATTCGACGCGGCGTTTGCAAAGCTCTGAATTGAAGCTCCAAATTCCAAGCTCCAACAACCAGAGAAGCCCCAAGCCTCAGGCTCCAACTCAAGATGTCCGTTCGACGCCGCACTTTGTGGTGATTCGAATTTAAAGCTTCTTTGGAGCTTGGAGATTGGTGTTTGGAGCTTTATTCGGACACTTCTTCCACGAGCGCCGCTGCCTGTCTCGCGCCTTTGCCGAACTTGATTTCGGGAATCAACATGGAAGTGCCAGCGACAATTAATCCGGCGCTGATCCAACCCAGGACTTGCATCGAAACGCCGGACACCAGTTGAAACGCGACGAGGGGTGCCAGCACACCGCGCACACCGGTGAAGAACGTATGCACGCTCATGTAATCCGCCACGCGCCTGGGCGGCGCGAATTTGGTGACCCAAAGGCTCCACGCCACGTCGCCGCCCGCGTTGGAAATCCCGTAGATGATGGCCGCCACCACCAGCCCGGTCATGGTGCCGCTGGTGAAGAAGGATAAAATGCCAAGCGCGAATCCAATGTTCAACGTGATCCGCAACACGAAAAAATTCATGCGATCGAAAAGCCAGCCCCAAACCGGACTCAGGACCAGACGCGCGAGGTTGGGAATGACGCCCGTCAGCAGCGCAATCTTGCCGGCCGTGAGCGGCAATCCGTGCTGCGTCATTCCATATTTAGCATTGGCCAGATACTCCACACGCAACGGCGCCATCATCAACGTGGCAAACCCCAAAAACATCCAGGCAATGAGCGTTTGCCGGAACAATCGGTCGTCCCGCACATGACGCAGCGCTCGGAACGGGTGCGTGCCGCCGGAAACGTGCAACGGCTGCGAAGGACAACGCGCCAGACAAATGCTGGCAAACGCAAACGCGCCGCTGAACACCACGAGGAGCCATTGGAAGTAATTGAGGTGTCCGGACAATGCGCGTCCCGCCAGTTCGCTGAAAGCGGCTGCGGTGGCAATGCGAATCATCACCGTGCGGGAGAACCGCCGGCCGCGTTCGTGCTCCGGATAGTTTTCCTGGTAAATCTGGGTCATCAACGGAATGGCGGCGGAGGCAGTGGTCATGGCGAGAACCGAGCCGACCACGAAGACTGGCAGCAATGGCACCAGTGCCATCATAAAAAAACTGATGGCGCCCAGCGCGGCAAGACGGGAGGCCGCTTTGGCCACGGGCCAGCCGGCGGCCTCGACTCGCGACACGACCCACGGAGCCAGTATCAATCCCAGACTTCCACCCCCGGCCACGAAGGCCTTTGCCAGTGGTCCCGCTTCAAACCAACGCACCGCCAGCAGCAGCAGGAACGTCGTTCCTGCCGTTTCCAAAACACCGGACGAGATGGCGCGCCAACGCTCGTAACGATAAGTCAGTTCGGTCCGGGATTGCGCAACCATACGCGGACAATTCAATCACCATCCCCAACCCGGAGCAAAACCTATCGTTCGGGAGCAGGTCGTTGGATGCGGAGCTGTCCACGAAAACGAATTCTCCGCTTCGGGTTACGACAACTCCCGTTGTGCAAGAAACACCCTGTGGACTCGGCGGTCAGAGGCCCGCGGGTGGCAACTCGGAATCTTGAACAACTGGAAGATAGAGCGTGAAGGTGGTGCCTTCGCCAACCTTCGTATGCACGTGGATGGCGCCGTGAGCTTCCTTGACCAGTCGTTGCACGATGTTTAATCCCAGACCGGTACCTTGGGAGAGCGCTTTGGTGGTAAAATAAGCATTGAAAAGCTTGGGCACAATTTCTGGCGGAATCCCCGGCCCGTTGTCCGAGACGGAGAGCGACAAGAGCGGTGCCACGTTCTTGAATGTCTCCCGATTGGTCAGGCGGTCATGTGGCCCGTCGAGGAAGCCGGATAATTCGAGCGGCTCGGACAGAACCAGGCTGCGCAAATCCACCCGATGGTTTTTCGGCGTGCTTTGGAAAGCGTTGACCATCAGGTTGAGCAGAATCTGAATCAAGTCGGTGCCGTTGATGCGCACGATGACATCTTGGGGCAGCGGATGGATCTGGAATTGATTGTCCTGCACGCTGGGATGCGCGCCGATCAGCTCGACGAGATCGGCCAGAATCTGGTTGACGGCGACCGTGGCGTTGCCATCGGCCTGCTGACGCAGGAAGCTGAGATAGCGGCGGGAGATGTTGATGCAGTTGGTGACCTGGCGGGTGATGGTTTTCTGCCGGTCTTTGATATTGTCCAGGTCTTCGCCTTCCAGTCGCGTGGCCGTCCCGATGCGCTGGTTCATCAACTGGATGAAGCCGGAAATGACCGTGAGCGGGCCGTTGATGTCATGAATGATGCTCGCGTAAATTTCACCGCGGCTGCGGGTGATTTCCTCCATCATCTTCTGGTTCTGTAACTCCGCCTGCAGTTCCTGCAATTGGCGGCTGTTCCGGCTGATTTGCTCGGAGAGAGAGCGCCGTTCCATGGCATTGGCGACGGCCGTGCGGATGTCGGCAATGTCGAACGGCTTGTTCAGATAATCACACGCGCCGAGCCGGAGCGCCTGGCGGAGGGTGTCGGCCGTTTCGTACGCCGTCAGCAGGATCACTTCGATGTGCTGATCAATGGCTTTGAGGTGGCCCAACAACTCCACGCCGGACATGCCAAACATGCGGATGTCGCTGACGACCGCATCGACCTTGTTTTGCTTCACCATATCCATCGCGGTGTTGCCATCATTGGCGATCAGCAGGTGGTAATCGTCCTTGAACACCACGCGGAGCGATTGCCGCGGGCCTTCCTCGTCGTCCACGATCAGCAAGGTGCGTTTCGCGGGCAGGTCCGACGATTTAGAAGTGGTATCCGATGGAGAAGGTGAGCGCATGACTGATAAACTCGTAACGACCATCGGCCGATTCGCCGGTCAGGAAGTTGGGCGTGCTGCCCGTGACGTTGCGTTCCGGACCATAGGCCAGTTGGTAGGCGGCATCCCAGCGCCAATGTTCGTATTTGCGGCCCACGCCCAGGCTGAAAATGTGGCGGTTGGAGTCGGGGACGATCGGATTGAAATTTTTGTCGGGCACGCTGTTCTCGCTGAAGATGTAACCGGCACTGGCGTGCCAACCCTTCTCAAAATAACGGGTGACACCCCATTCGTAGAAAATGCTGGACTGCCAGTCGAAGGTCAGCGGCAGCGTGCCGGAAAATTTCTGTTTCAATTTCACGGTGTTGAGCCGATCCCAGTCCGTCCAGTCCACGTCAAATTCGAGGTTCCATTTCGGCGTTGGGCGGAACGATACGCCCGCGACAATATTTTGCGGGAACGGAAACCGGGCACTCGCAGCCTGTGAGCCGGAAGGAACGCCGAAGGCATCCGCGCCTTTGGTTGAGGAGCGGCCGCTGAAATCCATGGTCGTTTCGCTGCGGTAATTCGCGCCGAAGGAAAGTATTTCAATGGGTTTCCATAGAATCCCGGCATTGAAGCCCAGGTCCGTGTCGTCCCCGTGAAACCGGAATTGATCGCCCGGGTTCAGGGGAAACGGAATGATTCCCCGCCGCAGATCGGTGTCCGCATAGTTGAGCGTGGGACCAGCGGCGATGGAGAGCGTGGGGTGAATGCGCCAGGCCACAACCGGATTCAAGGTCAGGTAAGTGATGTTGCCCTTGGTGGCCAGCGTGCGGAACGGAGATTTGTCCGGCCATTCCAACGAAAGACCATACGGGGAATAAAATCCCAATCCGATCGAGATGGGACATTTCTCCAGCGCAAGGGTGTAATAGAACTGCGGCACGCCCTGGATTTCATCCTTCGTGCTCTGCGAGACACCATTGCCACGGTAGTCGGAGTTCAACAAAATACCGTACACGCCGAAACTCGCATTGTTGCCTTCGAGCTGGGTGATGCCCGCCGGGTTGTAGTAAATGGCGGAGGGATTATCCGCCGTCGCCGCAAACGCGTTGCCGCGCGCCGTGGCGGCCGGGTCTTGATCCGCGATGCGAATGCCGAGAGCCAACCCCCGAACGGGCGAAAGAATCGCCAGTGCCAACGCCAGTGAAGAGCATAACGACGCTTTAATTTTCATGGTGCAGTGCCCGTCTTATTTTTGCCGTTTAGGTCTTTTCGCAAGAAACTCCCCTTCTCACAAGCACAATTCTCTGACCCTTCAATCCCGGCGCCCCATGCGCCCCTCCACCTCGTCACCCCGCTCGAATCCAATCAAGAGGTTGACAGCGGCAGGGAAATCGTCACAAGGCCGGATTGTCCCGCGCGCGGATCCGCAATCTTAAGTTTGCCGCGATTGGTTTCGATGATTTTGCGGCTGACGGCCAGCCCCAGCCCCAACCCGACATTGCGCGTGGTAAAGAAGGGCTGCGGGACTTTGCGGGCGGCTTCCGGTGTGAAACCGCTCCCGCTGTCCTGGATTTCAATGTGCACCCAGCGCGTGCCGTCCACGTCGGTGTCCGCGTGCGTGCTGACTTTCACCTTGGGCATCGGCGGATTGGCCTGCACGGCGTTCAACATCACTTCGGCCAGCGCATGTTTCAGGCCAGCGCGATCCCCGGTGAGCGTGAACGACTGGCCGCCCGTTTCATATTGAAGATAGACGGTTTGTTCCTGATGATGCTTTTGCGCCTCACGAAATGCATCCTCAATCAACTGGGAGACGGCGATGGGGTCCGTCAACCCCGTCCGGTCTTGCGCAAGAAACAACATTTGCTGACCGAGCCGGGAAATGCGCTTCACCCCTTCGGTCAACGCAGTACTCAACGACGCGCGAAATTCCGGGTCGTCATATTTTTCAGCAAACAACTGCTGATGCGTCGAAAGTGGGACCACCGCATTGCCCACTTCGTGGGCCAGCCGCTCACCCATGGTTTTGATCATCCGCAAATTGCCGGCTTCGATTTCGAGCCGCTGCAGCCGCTCCGTCTGGGTGTAATCCTCCACCAGCAGGAGCGCGGCATCCGGCACGCCCCGATCTTGTTTTTGAAAAGGCGAAATGGTGATCTGATAAACGCGCTCCCCGCCTGTTGGCGGTCGGTATTTGAAGGGCGTGAGCGCCACGCCGGTTTTCAGCACTTCAAACACTTTGCTGCCGAGGGCCTGGGGCAGGTCGCTGAATTCCAGCGGCGCGGCGCCGCGCCCCGGTCGGGCAAAAGCATCGCGCGCGACGTGGTTGGCGTGGAGGATCGACAAATCCTTCGCCACGACGATGCAACCGGAGTTGAATTGACGGAGGATGTCCCCCATCATGGTGTGATTCGCGCTGAGCTGGTCGTGCAACCAGATGTTCTTGATGGCCATCCCCAGCCCCTCCAGCAGATAAAAAATCAGCGCCAGTTCCTCGTTGGTCAACGCCTCGCCGGTGACGCGACTGTCAAAAAAGGCCACGCCCATGATGGATTCACGGTCCAGGATGGGCAACGCCACCTCCGCCCCCAGCAACTCAAACTCCTGGCGCATTTGCGGGTCCTCCTGAACCGCCGGCGCCTCGCGTCGCAAAATGCGTCCCTGCCGGGAAACGCATCCGCCCACCCCCGCGTTGAGCGACAACGCAAAATGCTCCAGCAAATCCAAAGGCAAACCAATGGCGCAGGCCAGCCGCAGCCGGTGCGAATCTTCCCCTTCGTTTTTATGACTCAGTTCACCAGGTTGTTGACGCAGAAAAATGGCGGCCCGATTCACACCGATGATTTCCCGCAACAGCAGCAGAAATTGTTTCAAGAGCGCCTCGGCGCAAAGGCTGTGGGTCAGCACCGTGGAAAAATCGCGCAGCGCTTCCAGGGCCTTTTGGGGTTCCCGATCCGGCTCGCTGGGCTTCGACGGCTTCGGCTCGTGGAGCTGACGGGACGCGGCGGATCGCTCCAGCACGTGTCCGTTGGCTGGCCAAAGCCGGTCCAAAAAGGAATTGATCAGTCGCGCCCGTACCGGCTTGGCCAGCACTTGCGCCACGCCCAGCAGATAAGCCTCCTCTTCCCATTCCCATTGCCTGTCATCCGCGTAAACCACGATCGGGCATTCCGGCAAACAGCGGCGCAACGTTTCAATGATGCGAATGGGACGGATGCTCGTCAACTCCGCTTCCATCACGCAGCCATCCACCCGACCGTGACTGCGCAACAGGTCGGCCTCGCGCACTTCGGATTGGTGCACGATGCGATAGTGTTCCGGGTTGAGCACGGCCCGCAGGGCCTCCGCCAATCCCGGTTGTGGCGCCAATACGAGCAAAGTTCTCATGATGATGGTACGACCGCCCGGCCGGGTTTCCCGGCGGGTTTGTGATGCTGGCGGCTTGGCAAATCCACCAGGACAGTAGTGCCTTTATTTTCTTCGCTGGCAATGTTTAGATTTCCGCCGTGCAAGTGGACAATCTTGCGGCAGATGGCCAAGCCCAATCCAAAGCCGCGCTGTTCCCCCCCGCGATCCTTGGTGGTGAAGTACGGTCGGAAGATCAGCCGCAGGTGCTCGCGGCTGATGCCTTCGCCCGGGTCGATGATCTGCACGCGAAACCAATTACGGCCCACTTCCGTTTTGGCCAGACTCTGGATGCGCGTCTGAATCGTCGCCCCGACCGGTGAGGCATCGCAGGCGTTCACATACAGATTGCAAAGCAGGCGTTGAATGAGAACAGCGTCCATTTCCACTTCCACCGGCGGCAAGTCCTGGCAGTCGATCGTGATCCCTTTCTTTTTCAGTTGGGGCTGCACCAGTTCAACCGCCTTAAGGATCGTCAAGTCCAGCCGGCCGGGCATGAAGTGGGGCGTCATCGTATTGGAATAAAAAAGGGATTCCTTGACGTATTGCCGGATCGCTTCGACGTTGCGGGTCACGGCGGGCAGCAACTCGGTGGTACTCTCGTCCTTTAGCGGGCTTTCATTTGTCAGTTGCAAAAAAGTCCAGACCGGCGTGATCAGGTTGTTCAAATCATGCGCCATCCCCCGCGACATGCGCCCCAGCAGTTCCATTTCCTCGGAAATCAGTACCTTTTGTTTGAGCCGGATCTGGTTGATGATCAAGTTCAGATTCTTCACCAGTGAAGTCAGCAGGTGCAGATCATGCGGCGTGTAAGGTTCGCCGCTGGTCTTTTGTCCGATTAACAACAATCCGATGGGGTCTTCCTCGGAGAAAAATGGAAAACAGAATTCCGGTTCAAATCGTTTTAACTGCTGTTGCGCGGCTTTCACCAAGGCGGGGCTGCCGGGGTTCGAGAACGCCGGGTTCAAGGTCAGGTAATCGGCTTTGGTGATGTAAAAGAACTGGAAGACGGGAGCATCGCGTTGCAGGTCTTGCACCGGTCCCGGCGATTGTTCCGGAAACGAGCGCAGCAGAGAAAAGGCGCGCGCGGTCTCATCCAACAAAATAATCTGGTAACTTCGCATTCTCATCGTCAACACCAGCAAATCATGCAGGTCATCGAGCAAAAGCGTCGTATCCGAATACCAAGGCACCGATTGGATGAATCCATTGATCTTGTCGTGATATTCAAATCGGTCGCCAAGAATTCGCCGCTCCAAACGCTCTTCACCCTTGCCAAAGAAGCGCGGGAAAAAATATGCGGCCAAAACAATCGTGATGAAGAAAACCGCAAGGGAACCAATGAAGGTGGGATACTTGAAGTCCAGGCCCGGCAATTGTGAAGCGATGAACAATAAACTAAAGCCGAGAAGCAAAACAAATAGCAATCGTACCGACTGGGCGGCCAACCGACCCAAAGTGACGTGAATATCAAGCAACTGATGTTGCAACACGCTATAACCCACGAGAATTCCGTAAAAAATTGCAGCCGCGCTGCCACACGGGAAGATGTCCTTATGAATGAATGGATAGCGGTTGAACCCTAAGATCGGCAACGTGTCGTTCGTCCCAAAAACGATCAATGCGGCCACAGCAATGATCATGAAGGTCAGCCGCGTCTGGTGCAACGAAGGGAGATTTTTTCGCTTATGATACAGGGAGACCATCGCCATGATGGGAACGTTGTAGGTGCAGACAAATATCCAAAACACGGGGCCAGCTTTCGCATAATAAGCGTAACCAGCCCAACGCACGTCGCTCACGAAAAGACTCGTGAAATTGCTCAATGCGAAAAGAACGTGCAGGCCGTAAAGCCAGGGCATGAATCTTCTGACGGGAATCTGCGCAATGAGCCAACAGAGATGAGCCAGGCTGATCGGCAAAAAGATTACGCCGAACTGTAAAAACCTGGCCCAAAAAAGAGCATCCTGCGGATCCGAAACTCGAAACATAAAAAAAGTACCCGTGTTCCAGACCGCTAAAGACACGCCCCAAATAATATAAACCCAGCTCAACGTCGAACGGAGCCGCTGGCTGAATACAAAAAGGGTCAAGCCTAGATTAACAACCGCGGCGATCAGAGGAATTAATTCCGCGAACTTCATGCGCGTGCCGGAAATGCTCTAAGGATCAAACAGGAGTTTTTGCCACCGAAACCGCTGTTCAGATTCATCGCGGCCCTGATCGGGTAAGGCCGTGAGCGCTTGAGCACGTAATCCAGATCACAACCTTCAGCCGGCTCGGTCAAGTTTATGGTGGGCGGAATCTCTTGATGCTTCAAGGCGAGCGCACAGATGACTGTTTCGATGGCGCCAGCGGCGCCCAGCAAATGGCCAGTGACTGGCTTGGTGGAACTGACCGCGAGTCGTCGGGCGTGATCGCCGAACAGATGCTTGATGGCTTTGGTTTCCACCAGATCGTTGCTCTCGGTTGCCGTACCGTGGGCGTTTATGTAGTCAATTTCTGAGACGTCCATTCGCGCCCGGCGCAGCGCTTTTTCCATGGCCCGATACGTTCCAACACCGTCGGGATGGGGTGCCACTGAATGGTAGGCTTCACAACTCCGGCCGTGGCCTGCCACCTCCGCATAGATTTTTGCACCGCGCGCAATCGCATGCGAGAGTTCTTCCAGGACGAGAAACGCCGCCCCTTCACCCAGCAAAAATCCGTCCCGGTTGCGATCAAATGGTCGCATGGCCTGCTGTGGTTTGTCGTTCCGGCAGGTCATCACCCCCGTCACGCAAAAGACGGCCCAGAGTGCGGGCAGCATCGGCGCCTCCGTTCCGCCAGCGACCATGATATCCACCTCATCCTGCTGGATCATGTTGAAGGCGTAGCCAATGGCATCATTGCTGGAGGCGCTCCCGGAACAGTAAGTAATCGCGTGACCTCGGATGCCCAGTTCCAGCGCGATTTCTCCACTGCCACTGCCAGTATAACCGTTGATGAGTGAGAAAGCATTGATGGCCCGATAGCTTTTCTTGGTGAGCGACTCCTGTCCCTTGATCGTCGTTTCTGTTCCTCCCAGTGAAATGCCTTCCACAACCCCAAGCCGTTCCTGATCCAACTTCTCAAAATCGACGGCGGCATCTCTTACGGCCAGAATCGAAGCCGCTATGCCATATTGCGTTGAAAGATCCAACCGGTGCGATTTCTTCGCCTTCATATACACCCCCCCATCGAAATCCTGGATCTCCGCGCAAATCTTGTTGGGCATATCGCCCGGATCAAACCGGGTCAACCGTCTGGCTGCACTGTTGCCCTCACAAATGCTCTCCCAAAAAGTTTCGAGGCTGCTGCCATTGGGCGCGATCACGCCCATGCCCGTGATGACGACGCGTCGTTGAGTGTGGTTGAGGCTCATTTCATTCGCGGCCATTTGTACGGAAAGAGCGCCGGCGTGCGGAGCTGGTACTCCCGATAAGTTGCACCGAATTTTTCCACCAACGCCGCCTCTTCCAGTTTCAGTCGCAGCAGGAGTGCCGGCACAAAAATGACCGTGACCACTGCCAGCGTCATATAGGCCTGCAAGATCAAACTAGCCGAAAGCAATTCCAGCATCATCGAAAAATAGGTCGGATGCCGCACCCAGCGGAACGGCCCGGACTGCACAAATTCATGGTTCTCCCGGATTTCCACGTGCAGGCTCCAGAATTTTCCGAGCGCGGTGATCGCGCGGCGACGGAGCACAAACGAAAACACCGCACAAATCCAACCTGCCACAAAGGTCACCCAATACGCCTGCTGTCCGCGCGCAAGAAATTCCGTGATAGAACCCAACAGCATTACCGTGCCCGCCAGCATGAACAATCGAAGCGTCAAGCTCTCCTTCACCGGTCCAGCGATGGTCTTCCTTTTCTTCTTCAGTTCCACCATCCGGAACAGATAAATCGAGACAACCGAGGCTATGGGGACCAGCACTTTCAGTGTCAACATAGCATTTGTGCGTCAACATAAGGCTATTCGAGAAAAAGTCGCAACCACAATATTTGGGGTGATTGACTTGAATCAACCACCAATAGTTGTGGTAGCCGCTGAAGCCAAGAAATCTCTTTAGCGCGCCAATTGTCTCGTCGGACTTCCCCGCCCGCCTCGGTCAGCTCCACCCTCTGCGCCCACCGGTTGGGTTACGCTGCTTAATGATTAAACAAAAATTCTTTGCTGCTCAGTATCGCCCAATACAAATCCTCGACGCCGGTGCGCGGGTTGGATACTTCTGCGTCCGCGATGATTGTTGCAATCCGGGTTTTTTCCGCATCCGTCGGAAACCGCGACACGGTGCTCAGATAGGCTTCCTCAATAATGCCAGCCAGTGGCGTGTGGTTGGCGAGCAAGCGGGCGATTCGATTCTGCTTCGCTTCAAGTTTCTGGTTGATCGTGTCGCCATTGGAAAGGTGGAGCACCTGCGTCACACTCGGTTCGGCGGTCCGCTCGCACTCGCAAGTTTTTTCGCGATCAGGTCGGCCAAAGGATTTCAAGAAAAAGGAATCCGTCTGGGTATCGGGCAATTGGAGCGCGCGAAATCCGAACGGGTATTTCTCGCCCTCCTGTTTCTGATTGCGCCGGTCCACCGTGAACTGCGTCGGCACGTCGGTCACCTGTGAAATCGCATCCAGCGCCACCTCGGCCATCAAGCGCCGCGGGTAATAACGCGAGTAGAAGCGCGCATCGGCCGCGTTCTCCGGCAACGCGATGCTGCTTCGTTGATAAGCCTCCGATTGCAGGATGGCGCGCATCAGTGACTTGAGATCGAACTTCCGGTCCGCCAGATGCCGCGCCAGGGCGGAGAGGAGCTTTTCGTTGCTGGCCGGATTCGTGACGCGCAGATCATCGACCTTTTCCACCAGACCCACGCCCATGAAATTCGCCCAGATGCGATTGGCAATCGCGCGGCTGAAATACGGGTTGTCCCGCGACGTCAACCAGTCCGCCAGTGCGACCCGCCGGTCGTTTGGGTCGTCCAATCCAAGCGGTTTGCCGTCGAGCGGCGCGGGTGGTTGCGGACGGCCCGTCAAGGGTTGAACGAGATCGCCAGAATTCGCGGCAAATATAAAATTGTCGCCATCCGCAACCCCGCTCTTGGCCCGAACGCGCGCAAAAAGATTGGCCATCTGGTAGTACTGTTTGTTGGTCCACTTTTCCATCGGATGGTTATGGCATTTGGCGCAATTGATCGACATGCCCAGAAACGCCTGCGTCGTCGTTTCCGCCATCGCGCGCGGGTCATCGTGCAACACGTAAAAATTTCCCGCGCCGTTCTCCAGTGTGCTGCCTTGCGCGGTGATCAATTCGCGCGCGAACTTGTCCCACGGCGTGTTCGCCGCCACGTTGTTGCGAATCCAGTTGTAATAGGACCACATCGCGGCGGGCCGGAGTTGCTTGCTGCTGACCAGAAGCAAGTCCGACCATTTGTAAGTCCAGTAATCGACAAACTCCGGCCTTCGCGACAGCGACTCAATGAGCGCGTCGCGCTTCTTCGAGGATTTGTCCGCCAGAAACCTGCGCGTCTCCTGGGCCGACGGCAGAATGCCGATCGTATCCAGAAAGGCGCGGCGAATGAATTCCGAATCACTGCAACGCGGCGACGGCGGCAGGCTCAAGCTTCTTAGTTTTTCGAGCACCAACTCATCGATGAAATTTCGCCGGGCGGCCTTGGCGAAAACTTTGTTGGCAATTCGATTGGTGTAAGGCGCCGTAACCGTGGCGATGGCAATGCGGCTGAGATACCACCCGGTAATTGCTCCCTCGCCAAACCCAATCACCTTTACGTTGCCGGTCTCGTCCACGTCACATACCGATGCGTTGGCAGAAGAGTATTTCACCCAATGGGTGACATCCTCACTGCGGCCGTCACTGAACCAGGCGCGCACGCTCAACTTCTGGTTCACGCCGGGACTGAGAAAAACATGCTCCGGCAAAATCTCAATATGGTCGATGCGCGCTTCGTCCGGCTTCGGCCCGGGCGTGCCTGCGGCAATCCATTCAGACAACACGCGATAATCGAGCGAGCCAACTTCAAATCGTTTCCCACCTTTGTGCGGGACGGCGCCGGTTGGTTTCAGCAGCATCAAGCTGCGACCCGGATCACTGGGAACAATGCGCCTCCCCAACGCCTGATGAGTGAGCGCCAGAAAATCACCCTCATCATCGAAACCGCGCAGGGAAAGTTTGAAGCCGTTTTGTCCAGCGGCCGCACCGTGACACGCACCCGCGCTGCACCCCGCCTTGGCCAGCACCGGCTGCACGTGATTTCGGAAGCTCCACTCAAACGGTTTCTCCATGTTCTCCACTGTCACCTGCGCCAAGACGGTTTGCCCGCCCGCCCTGACTCGAATCGTAGCGACACCGTTTCGTACGGGCAACGCCACGTCATCCTTGACGGACACAACATTGGTGTCACTCGAACTGAAAGTGAGGTCGTTCGTAACCTGTCCCACATAACGATTGTCACGAAATTGTTCCACCAAGAGTGTTTGCTGAGCGGCCGCACCGCTCAGTTTGAATTGGGCGGGGAGAATGATGATGGACTCTTTGGCTTGAACGTGTCCCGCTACAGCCAGAGCCACCATCAACAACCAACGCAACCTGACGAGCGTCGTCGCTCTGAAAAAGTGCTTCGGACTCTTCGCGTGCGTCGCGGCCATATCAAAACAACTCCCGGATTGGCTGCGTACCATAATCCACCAGCGCAAACGGACGACCCTGCGGGCCGGGCAGGTGAGTCTCCAGATTCAACCCGAGGCTGTGAAAAACCGTGGCGACCACTTCCGACGACGACACCGGTCGCTCCACTGGATAGCCGCCAATTTCATCGCTCTTGCCAATCACGCGCCCGCCTTTGACGCCGCCGCCAGCGAAATAACTTGTCCAGCATTGCGGCCAATGATCGCGCCCGCCCGCTGGATTGATCTTGGGCGTGCGACCAAACTCGGCCAGGTTGCAAACGAACGTATTGTCGAGCATCCCGCGTTGGACGAGGTCTTCGATCAGCGCGCTGTAACCCTGGTCATACATTGGCGCGACGATGTCTTTCATCCCGGCAATCGAGGTAAACGGCTTCGAACCGTGAATGTCCCACGAAATCTCGTCGAAGACGGTGATGAAAGTGTTGATGGTCACAAAACGCACGCCGGCCTCGATCAACCGACGCGCCAGCAGACAACATTGGCCAAAGCGCGTCATCCCGTACCGTTCGCGAACCTTTTCTGGCTCCTTCGACAAATCAAATGCTTCGCGCGCCTTGACGCTCGTCATCAAGCGATACGCCGACGCAAAATTCGCGTCCATCAACTTCGCCGTCTCGCTTGCTTCGAAAGTCTTGACCTGGTCATCCACAATTTGCCGCAATTCCCGGCGCCGCTGGAGACGGACCTCGCCAATTTCCGTCGGCGGCAATAAATCCGGTACTTTGAAATTCGGCTTGGACGGATCGGCCATCAGCGCGAACGGATCGTAGGCTTTGCCAAGAAAACCGGCGTCCTGTCCGTGCGGCAGGTTGCCGCCGGTCGGCCCCATCAATTCGGGCAGGAGGACGTGCGCAGGCAGTTCGTTGCGCCGGCCCTTGAGATATTCCAACACACAACCGGCGTGCGGCGTGTTGACGCCGCCGGTGAAAAGCCGGCCCGTTTGCATCATCTGATGTCCCGTGTCGTGGACGGCCGCCGCCGTGTGGTGGCAAGTGCGAACGAGCGAAAACTTGTCCGCCACTTTGGCGTGCAACGGGAAAATTTCGGAGATCTGAATGTCCGGGTTGTTGGTCTTGATCGGCTTGAACGGGCCGCGGATTTCGCGTGGCGCGTCCGGTTTCATGTCCCACGTATCCAACTGGCTCGGTGCGCCGAGATTGAAAATCATGATGACAGACTTCTCATCGTTGCCTTTCTCCACCGCGCCCATCGCCTGCAACGCGGCGAAATTCGACAAGGTCAGACCGATGGCGCCGAGCGCGCCGACCTGAAGAAAGTCGCGCCGCGTAATCCCGTCGCACGTCGTGACCGAACCATTGCCCGTCACTTTAAGCATGATGTCCTGTTCTGTTCGCGGTTAGGGACATGATTTTACGCGCTAAATATAGGCGGGCAACCTCCTTGCTGTAAATATATTTTAGAGTGCGTTGGGAGTCGTTTGACCGCCCGAAATTTTTCCCTGTCAACTCCTGGTTCTGTGGGTATTCTCCCGGCACTTCGTCAAGACGCCATGAAAGACCAGTCGATGAATCGACGGAAATTCCTTCGCACAACCGCCCTGGCTGCGACTGCAACCGCCGCTCTTGATCGGGCCATCACTCGCGCCGCACAGAAAACCAGCGGTGCCCACTGGCCCATCGGTTGTATGAACCGGCCGTGGTCCAAATGGACCCACAACGTTGGCTTTGAAGGCATCAAAGCCGCCGGTTACAGACTACTCGGCTTGATTTCCCACTCCCAAAATGAGCCCCTCATTACTACCAGCGCAACACCGGAGTACCTGGACACGCTGAAAAGGCAATTCGCCGCACTCGGCTTAAAGGCCAACATGGGAGCGCTGCGCATGAATCCAACCGCGCCACTGTCCGACGCCATCAAGGATGTGCGCAAACAAATCGACAACGCCAAATTTCTTTCGCTCGAGTTTCTGATGACCTTCGGCGCCGATAAGCCGGAGCATTACGAGGATTATTATCGCTTGATGCGCGACGCGGCGGCTTATTCCCAAGAGCGCGGGATGAAGCTGGTTCTGAAACCGCATGGCGGCGCCAGCAGCGCGGCGGAGGAAATCCTGCGTTGCCTCGAAAAAGTCAAGCATCCCAATTTCAAAATCTGGTATGACGCGGGCAACATCATTCATTACACCGGCAAAGACCCGGTGGAACAACTCAAACCCATCGCGCAATACGTCACCGGTTTCTGCGCCAAGGATTGCGCCAGGCAAGGAGGCGACGTGATGCTCCAATTCGGCACCGGCAAAGTGGATTTCAAAGCCGTGTTCAGCGAACTAAAATCCGCGGGCTTCAACGGTCCCGTGATGGTTGAATGCTGCGCCCTCAGCGACAAACCGGAAGAAGTGAGCGCCAACGCACGAGCAAACCGGGAGTTTTTGGAAAAAATGATTGCCTCGATTTAACCCACAACCAGAAAGGAACAAGCCATGCCTAAATACATTATTGAACGAGAAATCCCCAACGCCGGGAAATTGTCGGCGCAAGACCTCCAAGCCATCTCGCAAAAATCGTGCGGCGTATTGCAGAAGATGGGGCCGCAGATCCAGTGGATTGAAAGTTATGTGACCAATGAAAAGGTTTACTGCGTCTATCTGGCGCCGAACGAACGATTGATCCGCGAACACGCGCAGCAAGGCGGCTTCCCGGCCAACCGCATCTCCGAGGTCAAGTCGGTCATCAGTCCCGTGACGGCGGAAGGGTGAAGCGATCGGGAAATGCGCTTTCAACGTTATGTCTCAAAAGGACCCGCGCATTGACGCCTACATCGCCAGGGCTGCTGATTTCGCCAAGCCCGTCTTGAATCACCTTCGCCGACTGGTTCATGCCGCCTGCCCGGAAGTCGTGGAGACCATGAAGTGGAGTTTTCCGCACTTCGATTACAGGGGCATGCTTTGCAGCATGGCCGCGTTCAAGCAGCATTGCACATTCGGTTTCTGGAAGGGCACGTTGATCTTTGGCGATCGAAAGAAGCAGAACGAAGCGATGGGACAGTTCGGCCGCATAACATCGCTATCCGATTTGCCCACGGACAAAGTTTTGATCGGCTACATCAAGAAAGCCGTCCAACTCAATGAAGCCGGGATCAAGCTGCCCGCGCGGCCGAAGAGTAAAGAAACAAAAGAACTGCTTCTCCCTAGCGATTTCAAGGCGGCATTGAAGAAAAACAAAAGAGCGATGACTAGCTTCGAGAATTTCAGTTACAGCCAAAAAAAGGAATACGTCGAATGGATCGTCGAGGCCAAACGCGATGAAACCCGAAAACATCGCCTGACGACGGCGCTCGAATGGATGGCCCAAGGCAAACCGAGGAATTGGAAGTATATGAAACGTTGAACGCGAACCGCTCCAGCTTCGCGGACTTGCAGGGTGTTATCGCCCACTATTTGCTGTCGCTGCCCGGCCTGGAGTTCTTGGTCGGAGACAAGGTTCCGGTCGGCGTATTGCCATAGTCGGCGTAGGTCACGCTCACGCGGTCACCGGAAGATGCGGTGTTGTTATGCGACACCGTGCTGAGGCCGACATACATCGTGCGGGGAAAGACCGACCCGGCCAGTATGGTTGTGGCCAATTCCCACCCGTTGGTGCCCACGGGAGTTGTCCGGCTCACGTTCGTGTTCCAATAATAGGTCTTGAATTTGTCGCCTTGGCGCTGGATCCGCAGCCAAAGATTGGGATAAGTGCAGGCACCGTCGGCGATGGTGCCCGGATTGTCTTCGGTGTCGCCGTCCTGGGTGAGGCGGGCGATGCCTTCGAGTTGTCCATTGCGGGCGGAGTTGGAGGGAAGAGCGTTGATCTGGATGTTGGGGCTGCCGGGGGTGAGGTCCGCCCGCGCCATCAGTGCGCCCTTGGGCGAATCCTGATTCATCGGGTCGGTTGCCGAAAGACTGATGATCCGCACCCGGACATCGAAGTCACCGGTCACTTGCTGAAAAGCAAAGGTGAACGAATCGGACGTCTCCCACGTATCGCCGCCTCCGGCCGTGATGGTGATGGAGCCAACTGAATTGCTCTTCACGACGGCCTTCACCGGGTTGTTGATGTTGGTCAGTGTCAGTCCCCACAGAGAAATGACCGCGCTCTGCGCGTAGGCGAAATCGCCGGCGCAGAGCAGGAGCGCCGCCGTGGCCAGGAAAAGGTTCAACAACGCGACACGATTGCGAGATCTCAGTTTCATAACGAGGTTTGCTGTTGCTCAGTTGATATTGGGAGAGGACACGAACGTTGTCCATCACAGATCAGGCCGCTTAACCACGACTGGGACAAAATTCATTCTCCGATGATCTTCACCAAAACCCGCTTCCGTCGGCGGCCATCGAACTCGCCATAAAAAATTTGTTCCCACGGGCCGAGGTCGAGCTTGCCCTTGGTGATCGCGACGACGACTTCGCGGCCCATGATCTGGCGTTTGAGATGCGCGTCGGCGTTATCCTCACCTGTTCGATTGTGTTGGTATTGCGACGTGGGGGCGTGCGGTGCGAGTTTCTCCAACCACACATCGTAGTCGTGCAGCAAGCCATCCTCGGCGTCGTTGATGTAAACCGACGCGGTGATGTGCATGGCGTTGACCAGACACAAACCGTCCTGCACACCGCTTTTATCCACAAGCCTGGCAACGGTGTCGGTGATGTTGAGGTAACCGCGCCGCTGCGGCACTTCAAACCAGAGATGTTCAGTGAGGGATTTCATGGCGATCATTTATTGAATCGTTTAACCGCAGCGTCACCTCGCGAAAATCTGGCGAATGACGTCCTCAATCGGCACTTCTTCGATGTCGATGTCGCTCACGGGCAATTCGTCGAGCAGCGCTTTACAGACGGGAATGACACGATCGCGTTTAACCTTGAGTTTGATGCTGGCGGCAGTCTTCTCGACCACTTCGCCATATTTCGACAGCGCTCCAGCCGGACAACTGTCGGCACCGTCGCATTGAATGGTCACGAGTTTGAAATCGGCAAAGCGATCCAGGACCTCGCTGAGCCGGCCGTCGAAGAAGATCGTGCCGTGGTCGATGATGATGACACGGCGGCAAAGCTCCTGGATGTCGGCCATGTAATGGCTGGTGAGCAGGATGGTGGTCTTCTGCCGCGCGTTGTATTCGCGCAAGAACTCGCGCACGGTTTTTTGGGAAACCACATCGAGGCCAATCGTCGGTTCGTCGAGGAACAGAACCTTGGGTTGGTGGAGGAGCGAGGCGATGAGTTCCATCTTCATGCGTTCGCCCAGCGAAAGTTCGCGCACCATGACGTTAAGTTTGTCCTGCACAGCGAGGAGTTCGCTCATTTCGGCGATGGTGCGTTCGAATGAGGCGACGGGAATTCCGTAGATCTTCGCGTTCAGATCGAGCGACTCGCGCGCCGGCAGGTCCCACCAGAGCTGATTCTTCTGGCCCAGCAGCAAGGCGAACTGGCGGCGATACCCATCGTCCCGTTCCCACGGCACGTAACCCAGCACGCGCGCCGAGCCGCTCGTTGGATAGAGCAGCCCGGACAACATTTTGAGTGTCGTGGTTTTGCCCGCTCCATTCGGACCGAGAAAACCGACGAGTTCGCCAGGTTCAATTGAAAAGCTGACATCCCTGACCGCGAAAGTCTGCACATATTTGCGATGGAACAATCCTTTGACCGCGCCGCTAAAGCCGGGTTGTTTCCTGTAGGTGCGGAAGGTTTTGGTCAGCCTGCTGACTTCGATCAATGACATGCGCCGGGAGACTAACTGAGGCGTTGCAGGAGTGCAATCGGCGGAAAATCGAGGCGGATCGAATATCTTCCCTCCAATGTCGTGAAGCGAGCCGCGTCTTACCGCAACAATTGTTTTTCCAGATAACTGACGACCTGCCGCACGTTGGCGTCCACCTCCATGCGGTCTTTGACCAATCGGCAGGCGTGTAAGACGGTGCCGTGATCGCGTCCGCCAAAAGATTCGCCAATAGTATTGAGCGAACTCTCGGTCATCTGCCGCGCCAAGAACATGGCGATTTGACGGGGGAAAGCGATGTTTTCCGGCCGACGTTTGCTTGTCATGTCGGCGAGTCGAATGTCGAAATGGTCGGCCACTTTTTTCTGAATGGTTTCGATGTTAATGGAAAAGCGTCCTTCTTCGTGGAGCACTTCCCGAAGCAATCCTTCGACGACTTCAAGGCTCAATTTCTTGCCGGTGAGCGAGGCGTACGAAGCGACGCGAATGAGCGCGCCTTCCAGCCGGCGGATGTTGGTGCGGATCCGGTTGGCGAGGAAATTGAGAATGTCCTCCGGCAGGGTTACGGCCATCATCTCCGCCTTTTTCCGCAAAATGGCGAGGCGGGTCTCGATATCGGGCGGTTGCATGTCAGTGACCAAACCCCACTCGAAACGCGAAACGAGCCGTTGCTCGAGGTTTTGTATTTCGCTGGCGGGCCGATCGCACGTGAGGACGATTTGTTTATGCGCTTCATGCAGGGCGTTGAAAGTGTGGAAAAACTCCTCTTGAATGCGCTCCTTGCCGGCAAGGAACTGGATGTCGTCAATCAAAAGAACTTCCGTCTGCCGATATCTTTTTCGAAAGCGGACAAGTTGGTTGTTCTGAATCGCTTCGATGTATTCGTTGGTGAATTTCTCCGATGAGACATACGATACCCGCGCGCCTTTCTTGTGGCTTACCACGTGTTGACCGACGGCGTGCAGCAAGTGGGTCTTCCCCAACCCAACCCCACCGTAGAGGAAGAGCGGATTGTAGGATTTGCCGGGAGATTGGGCAACGGCCAGCGCGGCGGCGTGCGCAAAAGTGTTGTTGCCGACGACGAAAGTTTCGAAAGTGTTTTTTGGATTAAACGTCAGTTCGCGATTAACCGTGGCGCGTTCGGGAGAATCGTCGCCAGATTTTGTTTTGTGCGCGAGGGCGCTTTTTGCGGCGACCGTGCCGCTTGGGGAATTGTTGACGTGGAATTTGACCTTCATCGGCTGGCCGGACGCATGGATGAGCACGTCCCGAATCAAACCGAGGTAATTATCCTTGAGCCACACCTCGCAAAAATCGTTGGCGACCTCAAGCGTGAGGCAATCACCTTCGAGTGCGCTGGCTTGGAGAGGTGCGAACCAGAGATTGTAGATGTCCGCGTTCAATAACGAGCGCAACATTTGCTGCGCGGCGGTCCAAATCCTTTCAGCGGAGGTTGGCATGTTTTTCGTCAAAACCCTGACTTTATTGCACTTTATTCACTTGAGGTTGTCACGTGCTCGTAACCTGACACGTCGCAGCCGCTTAGAGAATCAAACCCAACAGGCATTTAAACACACCACCAAAGAGCCACTAAAACCGCCACTAAAATTCATCTCAAGCAAATGCATTAACTGTTGATTGTAAGGCTGTTGCAAAATATCACTTCATCGCTCTTGCCATCTGATTCTCCCGGCACGAAATGGGCCATCTCATTTACCGGTTGTCACCGACCGTTTCTAGTCAAAGTCAGACATGCTGACTAGGACAACATATTAACTGTTATTCACGAGTTGTTCACAATTCGATCTTGGCCAATAAAATCAGGCGTTCTCCGGAATGTTCCCAGCTAAAATGAGCACCGCGCAAACGACGCGCCCGTGCGCATCTTAATTTGTCTTACACATCGTAATAGAGGAAGAACTCGTAAGGATGCGGGCGCAGGCGCAGCGCGTCGTGCTCCTTGCGCTTGTGGCTGATCCACATCTCCAGAAAGTCCGCCGTGAACACATCGCCCTTCAGCAGAAACGCATGGTCTTTCTCCAGATGCTCCAGCGCCTCGGTCAAACTGCCGCAAATCTGCGGCACCCGCGCCAGTTCTTCCGGCGGCAACTCATACATGTTCTTGTCCATCGGCTCGCCCGGATCGATCTTGTTCAACACCCCGTCCAATCCCGCCATCAATAGCGCCGTGTAACACAAATACGGATTGGCCGAGGGATCGGGTGGGCGATACTCAATCCGTTTTGCTTTCGGACTCTCGCTGAAGGTCGGTATCCGGATGGCCGCAGAACGATTCCGCGCGGAATACGCCAGGTTCACGGGCGCTTCATACCCGGGCACCAAGCGCTTGTAGCTGTTGGTCGTCGGACTGCAAATCGCGCACAGCGCCTTGGCGTGTTTCAGTATCCCGCCGATGTAATGGAGGGCCATTTGAGAGAGGCCCGCATACTCCTTGCCCGCAAACAACGGCTTGCCTTTCTTCCACAAGCTCTGGTGCGTGTGCATTCCGCTCCCATTATCCCCAAACAAGGGCTTGGGCATGAACGTGGCCGTCTTGCCATGTTTCTTGGCTACGTTCTTGATCACATACTTGTAGAGCATCATGTTGTCGGCCGTCTTGACCAGCGTATCGAACCGGAAATCAATTTCCGCCTGGCCCGCCGTCGCCACTTCGTGATGTTGCCGCTCGATCTTGATCCCCAGTTCTTCCATCACCAGGCACATCTCGGTGCGGATGTCCTGTTGCGTGTCGATGGGCGCGACCGGGAAATAGCCTTCCTTGTGCCGGATCTTGTTCCCCAGGTTGGGCATCTCTTCCCGGCCCGAATTCCAAATCCCCTCCTCGCCATCGACACTGTAAAAGGTCCCGTTGCTCTTGTGATCGAACCGCACGTCGTCGAAGATGAAGAACTCCGCTTCCGGCCCGAATACCGCAGCGTCCGCCAGCCCGGTCGATTGCAGATACTTCTCTCCCCGTTGCGCAATCCCGCGCGGATCGCGGGTG